>JACTML010000211.1 GCA_014584635.1 Nitrosomonas eutropha
AGGAGCTTACCCGAAGCATCTGATGAAATTCTTGACATTGAAGGGGTAAAACTGAATCCGGTAACACATCGGGTAACAGTTATTGATCAGAAAAATGAACTTCAGGAAAAAGAATTGCTGGTTAGTCCTACTGAATTTCGTCTGCTGCATTTCTTGATGGCTCATGCTGAACATGTACATACGCGTGCTCAGTTATTGGATCGGGTGTGGGGAGACCATGTTTTTATCGAAAATCGAACGGTTGACGTTCATATCCGTCGGCTGCGCAGAGTATTGGAAGCCGCCGGAAAAGCCAATTTGATTCAGACGGTCAGGGGGGCCGGCTATCGGTTTTCAGCGCGAAGTGAAGATATTTTCTGAAACCGGGATGCGCTGGTCAATGGAATGCCGGTAGGCTATACTGCCCTTGCAAGTGCTATGAAAGAGATAACTATATCAATAACCGATCACAGAGCACTTTTTATCTTTTTGAAGCATTGTGTCTAATGCTGCTATTTCTTCATAACAAGATATGGTTGTATCCGGCCATTTTTGTTAAAACCTGTTCAAACTCTCACTGAAGTGCGCATTACCGCGTTAAATTGAACTCAACATGCTCATTGCTTCGAGTGTGCTCCGTTTTCTTGTTCAATTTTTGCTGTACTGTTTTCCTTGGATAGAAACCTTGAACAGGTTCCAAATCGGTTGTTTCCATCGACAATGCTGTTTCAAAGGAGTTATTTCTTTCCGAGTGCAGGAATTGTTTTCATCTTTCGCATGAACGATCAAATTAAAGAGGAATTTAAAAATGAGTATCAAACCAAAAATAATGATTTCTTCGCTTGATGCGGAGAGGCTGGAAGTATTGCTGGATTCTCTTCCGCAAAATGCATTTCCAGGTAGAGAGGATCTGGAAGTTGAGCTTGCGCGTGCTGATGTGGTGGATCCGGAAGAAATTCCACCTACTGTTGTTACAATGAATTCAACAGTTAGGTTTAAGGTTGAATCTTCTGCTGAAGAATTTTGCCTGACTTTAGTTTATCCGAAGGATGTTGGTACTGGTGGTGAAAAAATTTCAATACTAGCTCCGGTAGGCAGTGCATTGCTGGGACTTTCACAAGGGGATGAAATTGAATGGCCCAAGCCGGGTGGCGGTGTGTTGCGTGTACGTATTGTGGAAGTGACCTATCAGCCAGAGCGTTCCGGTGAGTATTATCGATAAGAGAGTAATTGTTCTTGGAGTTTCTTCTGTTTCGGGGTGGGCATGAAGTATCTGGCAGCTCGAATTAGGGCTTTCTGTTTTTTGTATACAATCGATTATGGCTGATCGCTCAGTCATTCTGGCAATTGACCAGGGAACGACCAGCACTCGTGCCATTCTGTTTTCAAAAAACCTGGAAGTTCTCGCTGTACGACAAAAAGAGCTGAAGTCGCATTATCCACATAAAGGGTGGGTTGAACAGAATCCGGAAACCATCTGGCAGGATACGCTCCAGGTTTGCCGGGCGATACTGGAGCATGATGATATAGTTGGATCAGTTGCTGCTATTGGTATCACCAATCAGCGTGAAACAACCATTTTGTGGGATCGTAAGACTGGTAAACCTGTTTATCCTGCTATTGTTTGGCAGGATCGTCGTACCGGCGTTAGTTGTGAGCGATTAAAAGCGCAGGGATGCGAGCCACTGGTAACCGCTCGAACTGGATTGCTGTTTGATCCTTATTTTTCCGCGACTAAAATTGCCTGGATATTAGATAACGTTGAAGGAGCCCGTTTTCGGGCGATGCGTGGTGAGCTGGCATTTGGAACCGTGGATTGTTATCTGCTCTGGCACCTGACTGGTGGCAAGGCTCATGCCACTGATGCGACTAACGCAGCACGGACGTCGCTGTTCAATATCGTCGAGCAGAGGTGGGATACGGATTTACTGGCATTGTTTAATATTCCCGAAGCGATTTTGCCGGAAGTTCATGATAATGCGGCTAGATTCGGAATGACTGATCCGATTTTGTTTGATAGAGAAATTCCTGTTGGTGGTATGGCGGGTGATCAACATGCCGCGCTGATCGGACAAAGATGTTTTCAGCCAGGCATGGTTAAATCCACCTATGGCACTGGTTGTTTTACACTTATGAATATCGGCTCGAGCTTTAAATCTTCACAACATCGTCTGTTAACGACGCCAGCGTATTGCTTGAATGGCAAGATGACCTATGCTATCGAAGGGTCGATTTTTATCGCTGGTGCAGCAATTCAATGGTTGCGGGATGGGCTGGAATTTTTTCGGGATGCGGCAGCAAGCGAAGCACTGGCAAATAGTGTATCCGATAGTAACGAAGTGTATTTTGTGCCTGCCTTTACTGGCCTTGGTGCGCCTTACTGGCGACCAGACGTGCGAGGCATGATTAGCGGATTATCACGTGATACTACCCGGGCACATATCGTGCGTGCCGCATTGGAAGCGCAGGGCTACCAGACTTTAGACCTCATGGTGGCGATGGAGCAGGACAGTGATCATCAGGCTGCAGTTATTCGTGTGGATGGAGGTCTGGTGGCAAACAGATTTATGTGTCAATTTCTTGCTGATATGTTGAATAAACCGATAGAAGTACCCAAAACAACGGAAGCAACAGCATTGGGCGCGGCAATTCTGGCTGGTTTGACAGTGGGCTTGTTTGCTGATTTGGAGACAACCGAAAGTTATTGGCAGCGGAGCGAGGTTTATATACCTGTGATGGAGAAAATTGAAAGAGAGCGATTATATGCGGGATGGAAAGCAGCCGTTCGTTCTCTTCTCTATAATTCCAAGAATTAGTCTTGGGCCTGCTATATAAACTCGATCAAACAGTCTGTTGCATTGGATAGAAGGAAGCTTGTGTCAAATTGTAAAATATTTGCCTGATATGATGGGTTGAAACAAATTGGAGTACGTTTGGTGATGCTGATGAATCTTCCCATTTTCTTGACGTGGCTGCGTATCATAGCTATTCCTTTGTTTGTTGGTATTTTTTACCTGCCGCCAGAATTACTGCCCCCAGCCACACAAAATCTGGTTGCAACCATTATCTTTGGGGGAGCAGCCTTAACAGACTGGCTGGATGGTTATCTGGCCAGAGCACTCAATCAGACTTCTGCATTTGGTGCTTTTCTTGATCCGGTGGCCGACAAATTAATGGTAACCGCTGCCCTGATTGTTCTAGTGCATTTGGGTCGACTTGATGCATCAATCGCTTTGATTATCATAGGCAGAGAAATTACGATCTCCGCTTTGCGCGAATGGATGGCGCAAATTGGCAAATCCAAAAGTGTGGCTGTTTCCCTTTTGGGCAAGGTCAAGACAGCTGCACAGATGGTGGCAATCCCTTTATTGCTCTACCATGATAAGGTTTATGAGTTATTCGATTCGCAAAGAATTGGCACCTGGCTGATTTATATTGCTGCTGTCCTGACGTTGTGGTCTATGATCTATTATTTGAGAGCAGCTATTCCGCATGCCATTTATCATCGCTGAAAATAATAAAATCACAGTTATTTTTCTGGTTGAGGTAGCGAAAATCGATATCTTGCCAAGTAGATTTTTTAAATAATTAATACAATACAGCTATAGATATTTTATTGGGAGAAGAAAGTTATCGGCACCAGTAGTGGGTTTGTCGGGCCCCATAGTGGCGTCTTCAGTGTCGCAATGCCGCTAACTCCGGCCTGCAAGCGCTCGCTTGTGATTTCGATGCTTGCCGATAAAGAGGCGCTATGCATGTGCTGGTAAGGTGGTATTTGTATAACCTTTTCGATTCTCACATGCTGTGCCCTCTGTCGTTATATTAATTCACTCTTCAGATTTCTTTCACGACAGTTTATCTCATCAACAATCTGCACATATCTGAATTCCTGCATACATTGACAATGTAGGCATGCAGAATGTCGCGCGCAGCATCAATATTTCATGTTTATGTCTCTGATACTTATGAGTCTATTTATTTGATATCGATTTACAGCTTATTCAGAGGGGATGTGATCCTTATACCCATGAAGATTGAGTGGTTTATTTTATATTTGGAGGGATATGATTTTTTGTGAATGGGATGAGGAGGGTGAGTTGAGGTAAATGTTTGAATTTATGGAGAGCGGGTAAAGAGTACGGTGGTGTGAATAAAAAAATACTTGACTAAAAGATCCAAGGTG
>JACTML010000115.1 GCA_014584635.1 Nitrosomonas eutropha
GACGCTGCCCAGATGCGGACGAAAGACCTGGATGGCACCTTCTTCACCCAATTGCGCCAGTCCCAGCTTGAGTTGTTTGCTGCGCAGTGGATCCGCAATTTCAACGGTTTGAAAAATTTCCGGTGCAAAGAAAGGCAGGCCGGTGAATTGCAGGCTATCTCCTTCCGTCAGAGTATCTGCCAGTTGCAATGTGCCATGGTTGGGAATGCCGATAATATCGCCGGCATAAGCCGTTTCCAGCAGTTCGCGCCGTTGTGAGAGAAAGGACACCACGGTGCTGGTGCGCACATCCTTGCCGCTACGCACTATTTTCAGATTCATACCGCGTTTGAATTCTCCCGAACAGATGCGTACAAAGGCAATGCGATCCCGGTGAGCGGGGTTCATATTGGCTTGAATCTTGAACACCACGCCGGAAAATTTCTTTTCATCCGGTTGAATTTCGCGCTGAATAGCTTGACGTGATCCCGGAGGAGGCGCCAGATCAACTAGTGTATCCAGCACTTCCTGCACACCGAAATTATTGATTGCCGAGCCGAAAAATACCGGGGTTTGCTGTCCGTCCAGAAACGCTTGCCGGTCAAATTCCGGTGCCGCGCCATTAATCAGCTCAATTTCCTGTTGTGCCTGTTCCAGATCTGCTCCAAATCGTCCCTGTATTTTCGGATCATTCAGATCGGTAATAATGGTCGTAGCTTCCTGATCAGCATAATCCATACCGGGCTGAAAAACGCGCATCAGTTTGTGACGCAGATCATAGACACCATGAAAACGCTTGCCTGAGCCGATTGGCCAGGTGAACGGAACAACATCCATCCCTAAAGCGCGCTCGATTTCATCAATCAGGTCAAGTGGTTCGCGCACTTCGCGATCCAGCTTATTGATAAAAGTGATAATTGGCGTGTTACGGGCGCGACACACCTGCAGCAAACGCAGGGTTTGTGATTCCACACCGTTGGCGGCATCAATAACCATCAGCGCGGCATCAACTGCAGTCAGCACACGGTAGGTGTCTTCGGAAAAATCCTGGTGACCGGGCGTATCCAGCAAATTGATGACACAATCCCGATACTCCATTTGCATGACAGAACTGGCCACTGAGATACCGCGTTGCTTTTCAATTTCCATCCAGTCTGAAGTTGCATGACGGCTGGCTTTGCGTGCCTTAACGCTTCCGGCAATGTGAATGGCCCCGGAAAACAGCAGTAATTTTTCCGTCAACGTGGTTTTACCGGCATCCGGATGGGAAATAATGGCAAACGTCCGGCGACGTTTAACCTCGTAATCAATCGTCATTGAAGATCCTGTGGTTCCTGAGAAACTGAATGATAAAGATGGCAATAAGTAGTATGTGTCGCGTTAAACCGGCTGATTTGCGGATAAACTTCCCGGCAGATCGGCATGGCATACGGACAGCGCGGGTGAAAATAACAGCCTTGCGGTACATTGGCCGGTGAAGGAGGTTCACCTTGCAGGCGTATGACTTCACGTCGGGTACCAGGTTCATACAGGGGGATTGCAGACAGCAATGCCTGGGTATACGGATGTTTAGGGGTATCCAGCACTTCTTCGGCACGTCCGCTTTCTACAATTCTGCCCAGGTACATTACAGCGACTTCATCTGCCAGATAATCGACAACAGCAATATTATGAGTGATCAGTAAATAGGCAAGTTTTCGTTCCTGCTGCAACGTTTTCAGCAGGTTAAGAATTTGTGCCTGTACTGAAACATCCAGCGCGCTGGTCGGTTCATCACAGATTAACAATTGCGGATTGACTGCCAGTGCGCGGGCAATGGCAATACGCTGACGCTGGCCGCCGGAAAATTCATGCGGATAGCGCCACTTGGCTTCTACCGGCAATCCAACCTGGGTGAGCAGTGTATCGACATGCTGCCCGATTGCTTCCTGCGTAAACAACTTATCCGCACCCTGTCTCAGCGCACGCATTCCTTCTTCAATAATTTCAATAATGCGCATGCGTGGATTCAGCGAAGAATACGGATCCTGGAAGATGATCTGGAATTCGGCACGTTTTTTCAGCAATTGCTTGCGATTTAATCCGGACAGCGCTTCATTCCGAACGCGAATATTGCCTGATGTTGCCGGAATAAGTTGCATGATGCCCTTGCCGACTGTGGTTTTTCCACAACCGGATTCTCCCACCAGCGCCAGCGTTTTGCCATGGTTAATTTGCAGCGACACACCATCAACAGCTTTGATATGGCCTGCTATGCGTTTAAACAACCCTTTGTGCAGCGGAAAATGTACTTTCAGATCATCCACCTGCAACAAGGGATGACCTGAATCTGCACCGGAAGCATGCGTACCGGTTAACGGATGCTGCGTTGTGGTATGAGCAATCTCGGGCAGGGCGTTTGTGGAATGCTCCGGATAAAGATGGCAGCGGACATAATGCTGCGGCGAAATCTCAACACGGGGAGGAATCACTTGATGACATTTTTCCCAAGCGTAATCGCAACGGTCGGCAAACCGGCAACCGGTAAACGTTTGCGAAAGCGCAGGGACGTTTCCCTGAATTACCACCAGTTCCTGATGGCGTTTTTTTCTCGTCGGCAAAGCTGCAAACAATTTACGGGAATAAGGGTGAGCGGGGGACCGAAAAAAAGTTTCCCGGTCAGCGGTTTCTATGATTTCCCCGGCATACATGACGGCAATACGCTGCGCCATTTCCGCAACCACGCCCAAATCATGCGTAATCAGCAGAATGGCCATGTTTTCCTGCTGTTGCAAATCACGCATGAGATCCAGCACTTGCGCCTGAATCGTGACATCCAGTGCGGTTGTAGGTTCGTCAGCGATCAGCAACGCCGGTTTGCTTGCCAGCGCCATGGCGATCATGACACGCTGTTTCATGCCACCCGAGAACTGGAACGGATATTCTTTGATACGCCGCGCCGGATCTGGAATACCCACCTGGCGCAGCAGCTCCAGAATGCGTGCTTGTGCTGCCGCACCCCGCAAGCCGGAATGTTGTGACAAAACTTCCTCTATCTGTTCGCCTGTCGTCATTACCGGATTCAGACTGAGCATCGGTTCCTGGAAGATCATGCCGATGCGATTGCCGCGTACCTTGCGCATGGCCGATTCCGGCAGAGACAGAAGTTCTTCACCATTTAACCGGATGCTGCCCTGTGTCACTTCTCCGGTCTCCGGCAGCAGGCGCATAACGGACAGCGCCGTCATGGATTTTCCGCAACCGGATTCCCCCAGCAGGGCAAACGTTTCACCCGGCTGGATGGCAAGTGATAATCCATCCACAGCACGGACCGGTTGCCGTCCGGTACGCAACTGCACCTTGAGTGCGTCGATTTCAAGCAATGCAGTCATGTACGCAGTGACTTTTGATCTGAGGACACCGTTTCTTCCGCTGCATCCTGATCTTTAAGGTATTCGTCTGAATCGTTTACACGTGCCCGGCTGTGCGGGTTGAATGCATCCTGTACCGCATCCGAAAAAAGATTGGCGCTCAGTACCAGTGCGAGCATGAAGGTAAACGCAGCGAACAATGTCCACCAGACCATCGGTTCGCGCGCCATCTCCAGCCTGGAAGCGTTAATCATCGTCCCGAAACTGATAGTGGAAGGATCCACTCCCACCCCCACGTAGGAAAGCACGGCCTCGGCCAGCACCAGGCTGCTGAAGTCCATCACGGTGGTAATGAGCACAATATGGATAACATTTGGCAGAATATGGCGAGTGATAATACGCCAATGGGAAACGCCGAACGCGTGTGCCGCCTGGATGTATTCCATTTCGCGCAATTTCAGCGTTTCGCCGCGCAGTAATCTGCACAACCCCGTCCAGCTGGTGATGCCCAGAATAATGCACAGAAACAGCAAACGCAGATCCGCGCGCGCAGCAGTGGTATCAAGCATATCAGCATGCGTTTCGATATAAACCTGCATCATCAGTACCGCAGCTGCAATCAGCAAGACGCTGGGAATGGAGTTGAGCGTGGTGTAGACATATTGAATAACATCATCCACCCAGCCGCGAAAATAACCTGCAGCGATTCCCAGCAACAGGGCAAACGGCAGCATGATCAGGGTTGTCAGCGTTCCGATAACCAGCCCGGTACGAATACTTTTGAGCGACAAATACAGAACATCCTGACCCACC
>JACTML010000225.1 GCA_014584635.1 Nitrosomonas eutropha
GGGCTGTTGCCAGCTGCAACATTAAATCTGCTGCGGTGATAAAGCGCACCTTGATACTGTTCATCAGTGCTTTGTACGCTAAAGCAATGGCTAAATGGGAGTCATTCAATGGATTGCTATTTTCAGGTTCTTTCTACGGTAATTCTAATTGCGCTCATCGCACGAGGCCGTTTGACACTTGGTGAGCCGCATTCATTCCGTTTGCAGTGACGATTGAGGTGCTATCTTAGCTCATCGTCAGGGGCGCAAAGTGAAGATAGAGGCCAATCAATCCATCGCAAATTTCAGTAATTTGACACGCAACTCTCCGTTCCTGTACTTTGGTTTATCTCAAAAATAGCTTCCTTCTTCAATATTTATGTCTCCAGAAAAAATTGCCTTGACACAAACGGTACAAAAGGGAGGGTGTGCTGCCAAGGTTGCAGCAACCACGCTGCGCCAGATTTTGCAGCAGATCAGCTTCCCGCCTGCGCACTCCGCGTTAATGGTGGATGGGCGTTATTTTGACGATGCCGCCATTTACAAAATCAACGAAGAAACCGCTCTGGTACAAACGCTGGATTTCTTTACACCAATTGTGGATACGCCCAGGCTGTTTGGTGAAATTGCTGCCGCCAATGCACTCAGCGATGTATACGCCATGGGAGGCAAACCCGTTACTGCCATGGGCATTCTGGCATTTCCGCTGGCCACTTTGCCTGAACAGGTTATCGTCGACGTTCTGCAAGGCGCCAGCGACAAGATTGCCGAAGCGGATGCCAATTTTGTGGGAGGGCATTCAATTGACGACGACACCCTGAAATTTGGCCTGTCCGTCACCGGGTTAATCAATCCACAACAGGTATGGACTAATGCCGGTGCTCAGCCGGGTGATCATCTGATCCTGACCAAGGAGCTGGGTACAGGCACACTGACAGCTGGAATAAAACGGCAGCAGTTGCGGGAAGAAGACATTATGGAAGCACTGGACAGCATGACAGCTATCAATAATGTCATCCATTATCTGCCCGCTGATTTACAGGCAAATATTCACGCCGCTACCGATGTTACCGGTTTTGGTTTTTCCGGCCACGCCATGCAGCTGGCCCAGGCCAGTAATGTCACCTTGCGTATCACAACAGATAGCCTGCCCCGGTTTAATAAGACCTTTGCTTGTCTGGAAGCCGGTTTTCTGACCAAAGCACACCGAACCAACGCGGAATACACCACGCCCCATATTGATGATTCGCAGCTGGATACACTGCACAAACTGTTGATCCACGATCCGCAAACCAGTGGAGGATTATTACTGAGCGTGGCGCCCGAAGCCAGCCAGTCTATACAACAGGCTTTGCGCATGCGCTTTAAATCAGTGGCGATAGTGGGAACTGTCCATCCCCGACAGGAAAAAGCGGTGCAATTTGAGTAATTCAGCCATCAATACCAATGAGCTGACCACTTTATTCACTGCGGATACGCCGTTAATTGACGTGCGCGCGCCTATCGAATTCATGCAGGGATCGCTGCCCGGCTCAGTCAATTTGCCCATCCTCAATAACGAAGAGCGCGCACTGGTTGGCACCACCTATAAACATCAGGGTTCTGAGGCGGCTGTCCGGCTCGGCCACAAGATGATTTCGGGCAAAATAAAACAGGAGCGTCTGCAGCAATGGCTCAGCTTCATCCAGCAACACCCCAGCGCCGTGCTGTATTGCTTTCGAGGCGGCCAGCGTTCAAAAATCACACAACAATGGTTACGTGATGTCGGCGTGAACAGACCGTTGATCACGGGCGGCTACAAGCAGGCACGCCAGTTTCTGATCAACGCGATTGAACAATTCAGCGCAAACCATTCCCTGCTGATTATTACCGGACCAACCGGTAGCGGCAAAACCCGGTTGATCCAGCAAATCAGCAGCTGTTACCCGACACTTGATATCGAAGCACTTGCCTGTCATCGCGGTTCTGCTTTTGGCAGTATGTCTGTTCCCCAGCCCACACAGGTTGACTTTGAAAACCAGCTGGCTGTCAATCTGCTCAAGCTAAAACAGGGCAACCAGCCTGATCCGGTCGTTGTGGAAGATGAAAGCCGGAATACCGGCAGGGTTTATTTACCAGCCAGTTTCTTCGAGCACATGCGTCATTCTGCAATTATCTGGGTGGATGAGCCTCTGGAAACCAGAGTGGACAGCATTTTCGAGGATTACATTCTGGCCACTCCAATCGGCCAGGCGTTGCAGGCCCGGCGCGGCACACAGCAGTTGTCTTCCGCCACGGAAATCCAGACAATATTGAATCAGCACGCACTGTTATTATTTGATAAATACGCCAATGCGCTGCAGGCAATCAGCAAAAAACTGGGCGGCGTTCGGTTTCAGGAAATCTCGCAGGATCTGGAAAACGCCCGTTCCAGCTTTGTGAACAGAAATGAAATTCAGGCAAATAAAATCTGGATTGAAAAACTGGTGAAATACTACTACGACCCGCTCTACCTCGGCTCACTGCAACGTCGTCAGGTTAATCCCGTTTTCAAAGGCTCAAGGCAGGCGGTAATGGATTATTTGCTTGCCCGCCAAGCATGAATTTTTTGCAATTGATTCGGTTCACCGGCTATAAGTTGATTGCACCACCGCCGAACCAAGCATATTGTCGTTAATCATGAATCCGATCATGGCGGAAGTGGCATCAGGCGGTACAGGCAGGACAGCCACTTTCAAAGCATATACCGTCAAAATATAGCGATGCGGTTTTGATCCGATCGGTGGGCAGGCGCCACCAAACCCCCGCTGCCCAAAATCAGTTATCCCCTGCACGGCACCTGCCGGCAAATACTTGCCGTCCACACTTCCTGCATTGGGCGGCAAACTGTGGATTGATGCCGGAATGTTATAAACCACCCAATGCCACCAGCCTGATCCGGTCGGCGCATCCGGGTCATACAACGTTACCGCGAAACTTTTAGTGCCGGCAGGGGCAGCAGTCCAGTGCAACTCCGGAGATTGATTATCGCCCTCGCATCCGAAACCGTTAAAAACATGAAGCATGGGCAAGGGTTTATCCGGATCGAAAGTAGGACTGCTGATACGAAAATCATCCGCAAAAACAGATGTCAGCACCCCGGAAAGCAGAATCGAACTGATCAAGATAACGTAATGTTTCATAAAAACCTCCTGATGATATGGACAGCTAGCTGTTCTTTATTAAGGAACCTCTGACAACGTTAGCGAGGCAGTCAGTTCAAGACAAAAATCGGCGAAAAAGTGGAGTTTATATGTAATAAATGCGCATTCTGAGCCGACTTTTAACGCAGAAATGGCAACGCAGATAGTTTTGCAGAGATGCCTTAATTTTCTGCCAGTTTCCAGCGCATCATACCCCCGGCCCCAAGCGGTATCAGCTTTTCTTCGCCCAGTTCCATCTGTTCCGGAATCTGCCAGTTTTCTCTCACGAGAGTGATTTGCTCGGTATTACGCGGTGAACCATAAAAATCAGGGCCATGAAAACTGGCAAACGCCTCCAGTTGATCCAGTTTGCCGGCCTGTTCAAATACTTCTGCATAGAATTCAATCGCGGCGTGCGCACTGTAAATACCCGCACATCCACAAGCTGATTCCTTGTCTTTTACCGTATGAGGGGCACTGTCAGTTCCCAGAAAAAAACGAGAGTGGCCACTGGTAGCAGCCTTCACCAGAGCCTGACGATGTATCTCCCGTTTTAATACCGGCAAACAATAATGGTGTGGGCGCACGCCTCCGGCGAACAGCGCATTGCGATTAAGCATCAGGTGATGCGCCGTAATAGTCGCTGCGATACGATTCGGCGCGGACTGCACAAATTCGACAGCCTCTTTGGTAGTGATATGTTCAAACACCACGCGCAACCCCGGAAAACGCCGCAGCAGCGGAATCAGTACCCGATCTATAAAAACTTTTTCGCGATCGAAAATATCCACCTCGGAATCAACCACTTCACCATGCACCAGCAAAGGCATATCAAGCTTTTCCATCGTTGCCAGCGTCGCTTCGCAACGGGCAATATCCGTGACACCCGCATCGGAATGCGTAGTTGCCCCGGCAGGATAGAGCTTGACCCCATGCACAAAACCGCTTTCCTTCGCCCGAAAAATTTCTTCAGGTGCAGTGGTATCCGTAAGGTACAGCGTCATCAGCGGTTCAAACCGGTTAATCAGCTTGTGCGATAAAGCAGACAGGATACGCGCACGATAGGCGGCCGCCTGTTTAGTCGTCACAACCGGCGGTTTGAGGTTTGGCATGATGATCGCGCGTGCAAAACGACGAGCAGTATCAGGCAGGACAGATTGCATGACCCGGCCATCACGCAGATGCACATGCCAATCATCCGGGCGGGTAAGCGTTAACCTGTTTATCGTATCGTTCAACCTGATTTCCTCATGGGTTACACTGGTACTTCCGGAATGGTCTGTCGCAACAGCTGAAATAAGGCGCGAAAACTTTTGGGAGGCTTGCTGGCCAGCTTTTCTTTTTCGATATTACGCAGCAGGGTACGTAACTGGGTGGCATCAACCTGCGGATAATGTCGCATGAATTCTGTTACAGCCGTCTCATCACTGATCAAACGATCACGCCAGCGTTCCAGCTGATGCAGCCATGCCGTATGCTGCACACTGGAATGCTGCCAGACATTCAGTTTTTCCTGAACGGGCACAGGATCAATCGCACGCATCAGCTTGCCGATAAACTGCATCTGGCGACGACGTGCACCATGGCTGGTTATTTTACGGGCCGCAAACAACGCATCTGTCAGCTTTTCCGGAAGATCCAGCTCGGTTATTCTGGCTGGCTCAAGCTCAACCAGTTGCTCACCCAGCTCCTGCAAGGCGTGCATTTCCTGCTTAAGACGGGTTTTACTTGGCCGGGATTCAGGATCGATATCCGTATCATCCTGCGGGGGGTCGGACACAGTCATACGTATCGGGAACAATCAAGAAACTGTTATCATAACCCGCTTTAAGGAACCTCGGTAAACATGGCGCACTGAAGCGTGTACTCGCGCTGCAGCGATGAATGCAAACTTGCCTCTGATTATTCATTCCATTTTTGACCGAATCAGTTCTGATCTGAAAACCCATCCGTTCTCAGTGCTTTGATAAATCTTCTCCAACCCAGTTTACATGAACAATTCTGATCATCTCCCCGACGTACAACAGTCATTCACCTACCCGTATGAAACGCTGCAGCAGATCGCAAACGATGTGCTGGCACTTGCCAGAAAGGGAGGAGCGGATGCTTGTGAGATGCACGTTTCCGATGGTTCCGGTCAGAATGTTACCGTGCGTCAGGGAGAAGTAGAGACTATCGAATATACGCGTGACAAGGGATTATCCGTTACAGTTCACATCGGACATAAGCGCGGCAACGCCAGCAGCTCGGATTTTTCGCCCAAAGCCATCCGCGAAACCGTTTCTGCAGCCCTGTCTATTGCCCGCTACACTGCTGATGATATTTACGCAGGGCTTGCGGATAAAGAACTGCTGGCAACCTCCTTTCCTGATCTTGATCTGTATCACCCGTGGCCGCTATCGGTTGAAGAAGCAATTGCGCTGGCGCGTCAGTGTGAAGCAGCGGCACTGGCCACAGATAAGCGTATTACCAATTCGGAAGGCGCCAGTGTATCAACCGGTGTTTCGCGCTTCGTCTACGCCAACAGTCACGGCTTCAGCGCAGGTTATCCCCTGTCTCGCCACAGCATCAGCTGTGCGGTTATTGCCGGAGAACAAGACAAGATGCAGCGCGATTACTGGTACAGTGTTGCCCGGGCGGCCAGTGACCTTGACACCATTGAAGAAATCGGCAAAAAAGCCGGTCAACGCGCACTGGCGCGTCTTGGTGCGAGAAAAATTGCCACCTGCGAAGTACCGGTACTGTTTGAATCCCCACTCTCCTCCAGTCTGCTCGGGTATTTCACCCAGGCAATCAGTGGCGGCAGCCTTTATCGCAAATCCTCCTTCCTGCTGGACAGCATCGGCAAACAGGTCTTTCCAAGCACACTTCAGATCAGTGAATTGCCGCACTTGCCAAAAGGATTGGCAAGCTGCGCTTTTGACGACGAAGGTGTTGCCACGCACCCGCGCAAGATAGTGGAAAACGGAATCGTGCAAGGCTACTTTCTAAGCAGTTACACGGCGCGTAAACTTGGTATGCGCTCTACAGGTAACGCCGGTGGCAGCCATAATCTGATTCTGGAAAATGATGTATCACTACCCTTCGCGGCGCTGCTGAAAAAAATGGATACCGGATTACTGGTAACTGAACTGCTCGGGCACGGCGTCAACATCGTGACCGGAGACTACTCCCAGGGAGCTGCCGGATTCTGGGTGGAGAATGGAGAAATCAGCCATCCTGTTGAAGAAATTACCATTGCCGGTAATCTGAAGGAAATGCTGTCCGGTATTGTTGCCGTTGGCGACGATATCATTGTGCGCGGTTCACGCCGATGTGGCTCACTGCTGCTGGAACGCATGACTGTTGCCGGGCATTAAACACATTCGGTATTACTCAACAACCACAGCATAAAAATGAAAAGCCTGTACAAGCTGGAGCGCCTGATTAACCGGATTTCCGGGATAACGGGCTGGCTGGCCGGCTGGTTATGTGTATTCATGATCGGCGTAGTATTCACCGATGTCATTGCGCGCTACTTTTTTCACGGTGGTTCAATCGCCATGCAAGAACTGGAATGGCATTTATTCGCAGCAGTATTTCTGCTGGGAGCTGCTTACGTGGTGCGGGAAGATGCCAACGTGCGGGTAGATATTATTTACGCGCATCAATCCCCCCGCCGCAAGGCAATCATCGATATTTGCGGCTATATTATTTTTGTTATTCCCATGTGCACACTGATTCTCTACAGCTCCTGGGACTTTGTCAGCTACTCCTACCAGCTGCAGGAAACATCCAGTGATCCCGGCGGCCTGCCCTATCGCTTTGCATTCAAGGCGCTGTTGCCCATTGGCTATGGTCTGGTACTAATTCAATCGCTGGCAGAAATTTTGCGTAACATCCGTTTGCTAACGGACAAACACACTCCTGCTCTGACCGACTACGCAGCCCCTCAACAAGAAAAACCATGATTTTGCTACTGCCAGATCAACCATTTATCAGAGCTGCTGCCCAATGATTGCATTGTCCATGTTTCTGGTTTGTCTGATCATGCTGGCATTCGGCTTTCCGGTTGCATTTACCTTTGGTGGCGTGGCGTTGTTTTACGGTCTGTACTTCGAAGGGCTGGATCTCTTCCTGATGGTCGCCGAGCGCATGCACTCGATTATGACCAGTGTCACGCTGATGGCCGTTCCCTTATTTATTTTCATGGGGCTGATTCTGGAAAAATCCGGCATCGCAGAAAGCATGCTGGAATCAATGGGTACCTTGTTTGGCCATATTCGCGGCGGGCTGGCGGTATCGACGGTTATCGTCGGCATGTTACTGGCAGCAGCCACCGGCGTGGTAGGCGCCTCGGTCATTACCATGGGGCTGATTGCCTTGCCCATCATGCTGAAATACGGTTACGACAAACGGCTGGCTACCGGGGTAATCTGTGCTTCCGGCACACTGGGGCAAATCATCCCTCCCTCGATTGTATTAATCATTATGGGTGATGTATTGCAGCGGCCGGTCGGTAATTTTTTTCGCGCAGCCCTGGTGCCCGGCCTGCTGCTGGTCGGCCTTTACATCATCTATTGCCTGGCGCTGGCCTGGTTCAAAAAGGGAGTGGCTCCAGCTATTCTGCATAGAGAAGGTTCTCTCATTCAACAATACTGGCACGCGCTCAAAACCATCATTCCAGCGCTATCACTGATCATGATCGTGCTGGGAACCGTCATTATCGGCATCGCCACACCCACAGAATCTGCCGCCATGGGTTCGGTCGGTGCAATTTTGCTGGCAATGGTCAACAAAAAATTCAGATTCAGCATGCTGCACCAGGTGGCCATGGAAACCACCAAGATTACCACCATGGTATTCACCATCCTGGCAGGTGCTACATTTTTCTCAATGGTATTTACCTACACTGGTGGCGACGAAGCAGCCGAACTTTTATTACAGCATCTGCCCGGCGGAAAATGGGGTTTTATTCTGCTGATGATGCTAATTATCTTCCTGCTGGGCTTCTTTCTCGATTTCGTTGAAATCGCCTATATTTTTATTCCCATGATCACCCCTCTGCTGATCAAACTGGGAATTGATCCGCTCTGGTTTGGCATTCTGGTCGCGCTTAATCTGCAAACTTCTTTCCTCACCCCGCCAGTCGGGTTTTCATTGTTCTATTTGCGCGGGGTCGCCCCTCCTTCTGTTACCACCCTGGATATTTACCGGGGCGTCATCCCGTTCATCCTGCTACAGATACTGGCACTGGCACTGGTCGCACTTTATCCGGGGTTGATCAAACTCGTCTGATTCTGATTTCCCGGCATAGTCAGATAATTCACTACCCTCACTCAACTTTCATGACAACCACACGTAACGAAAATCTCGGCTACTTCTATGGACTCATTGCCGTCATTTTATTCGCACTGACGCTACCTGCCATGCGCGCAGCCGTCGCAGCGCTTGATCCAGTTTTCGTTGCACTGGGTCGGGGGACAGGCGCCGCACTGCTGGCTGCTGTTTTTCTGTGGCTCACCCGCCAGCGTCTGCCAACGCGCGCGGAAGCGAAAGGTCTGATAATTGTTGCAATTGGCGCAGTCCTTGGTTTTCCACTGTTGGCTGCCTGGGCGATTTGTTATGTGGATGCTTCGCATGGCGGAGTGGTGCTTGGTATCTTTCCATTAGCAACCGCTGTTGCTGCCGCCTTGTTTTCTGGTGAACGGCCCTCCATCCGATTCTGGTTGTTTGCGTTACTGGGGGCCGCAGCAGTTGTTGGCTATTCCCTTAATCAGGCGGGCGGAACCCTTCATCTGGCTGATCTGGCGCTGTTCGGGTCAGTCATCTGCGCCAGCATCAGTTATGCTGAAGGAGCAAGGTTGTCCAGAACATTAGGTGGGCCCCAGGTCATTTCATGGGCACTGGTGTTTTCCTTTCCCGTACTGGTCATCCCGACCCTGCTTTCAGCTCCGACTACGTTAAGCCTGCCAGCTGAATCCTGGATAGGATTCATTTATCTCACCGTGATCAGTCAATATCTTGGTTTTTTCCCCTGGTACCACGGGCTTGCGCTGGGCGGCATTTCCAAAGTCAGCCAAACCCAGCTGTTGCAGCCATTTATCACCATCATCGCATCAGTATTATTGCTGGGAGAACACGCCGACATGATTACCTGGCTGGTAGCGGTACTGGTGGTGATAATCGTTGCGCTTGGCAAGCAGACGCAGGTCAAAGAAAAACTATCTTCACGCTAACCGCTGACAATTTGAAATTTTCAAGTTGATTGGAATCGCCAGAAGCTGATTCAACAATGGGCTTCTCAATTTCAGACAGAACCTGTCATATCTATCCTCTCTCCCGCGCTCGCGCCAGTGCAAGCGCCAACGCACCGGGTGGAGCAGATTTATCTGATTGGGAAACAGGTTGAGACGGACGGGGACGGTGGCGTGACTGACGATGATCCGCCCCGGCCTTATGCGCTTTATTACGTACTTCCGGTTGCCCGGTCGTTTCAGGCCGGTCATCAATCCGCATGGTCAGGCTGATACGCTGGCGCGCACGCTCCACTTCCAACACCTTAACTTTAACAACCTGCCCTGGCCTCACCACCGCGTGTGGGTCTTTGACAAATTTATCTGCCAGCGCGGAAACATGCACCAGACCATCCTGATGCACTCCGATATCGACAAATGCACCAAAAGCTGCCACGTTGGTTACCACACCTTCCAGTACCATCCCGGGTTTCAGATCCGCCAGTGATTCAATTCCTTCCTGAAAAACAGCGGTTTTAAATTCCGGACGCGGGTCACGACCGGGTTTCTTCAGCTCGGACAAAATATCGCACACCGTGGGCAACCCAAAAATTTCATCGGTAAACTCTTGAGCGGCCAGCGCTTTCAGCGTTTCCGGCTGCCCCATCACCTGGCCGATTCCTTTACCCAGACGCGCCAAAATACGCTCTACAATCGGATAAGCTTCCGGATGAACAGCAGAACGATCCAATGGATTATCCCCGTCATTAATACGCAGAAAACCCGCAGCCTGCTCAAATGTTTTCTCTCCCACGCGCGGGACCTTGAGAAGCGTTTGCCGATTTGGAAATGGGCCATGGACATCCCGATAGCTGACAATATTCTGGGCAAGTACCCGATTCAGACCGGAAACCTGTGCCAACAGCGGCGCTGATGCCGTATTCACATCCACACCCACTGCATTAACGCAATCCTCAACCGTAGCGTTCAGGGAGCGTGCCAACGTACGCTGATTGACATCATGCTGATACTGGCCCACCCCGATCGATTTGGGTTCTATTTTGACCAGTTCCGCCAGCGGATCCTGCAACCGTCTGGCAATGGAAACCGCTCCGCGCAGACTGACATCCAGCTCGGGAAACTCTGCTGCAGCCAATGCAGAAGCCGAGTAAACCGAGGCACCGGCCTCACTGACAACGATTTTGGTCAGCTTGAATTCAGGATGCTGTGCCTTCACCAGCCGAATAACTTCATTCGCCAGCTTGTCGGTTTCCCGACTGGCCGTTCCATTACCAATGGAAATTAATTCCACTCCATGCTGCAACACCAGCTGCACTACGGTTGTCAGCGATTCCTGCCATTTATTCTGTGGCTGATGCGGATAAATCGTTGCTGTTTCCAGCAGTCTTCCAGTTGCATCGACCACAGCAACCTTGCAACCGGTACGATAACCTGGATCAAGACCCAGTACAGCTTTGGGCCCTGCCGGTGCTGCCAGAAGCAATTCACGCAGGTTGCGGCTGAAAATTCTGATCGCCTCAATTTCCGCTGCTTCGCGCACCTGTAACAGCAATTCCGTTGTGAGATGCAGATGAATTTTGACACGCCACGCCCATTGGCAAACTTCGCCCAGCCATTTATCTGCTTTGCGTTCACAATTCTCAATCCCTAAATGAGCGGCAATCATGGCAACACAAGGGTGCGGTATTTTCTCACGCGCAGTTTCATCCAGATCCAGATCGATTCTGAGCACACCTTGTGCCCGACCGCGAAACAAGGCCAATGCCCGATGCGATGGAATCAAACGCACCGGTTCACTGTAGGTATAGTAATCACGAAATTTTTCTTCTTCCGCCATTTCCTTGCCGGCGATAACAGCAGAAATCACTACGCCCTCCTGCCAGAGTTTATTGCGCAATGCAGCGAGTAAATCAGCTGTCTCGGCAAAGCGTTCGGCCAGAATATCGCGCGCACCTTCAAGCACTGTTTTCACATCAGGAAAATTGACTGCTTCTATTCCTTCCGCAGCCGGCACCACCTTGATATATTTCACAGCCTCTTGCTCGGGATCAAGCATCGGATTGGTCAACAGCGCATCTGCCAGTGGTTCCAGTCCGGCTTCACGTGCAATCTGTGCACGTGTTCGCCGTTTTGGTTTATATGGTAAATAAATATCCTCCAGCAATTGCTTGGTTGCAGCCTGATTGATCAGCTGGCGCAATTCATCCGTGAGCTTGCCTTGCTCCTCGATGGAGTCCAGGATAACTTGCCGCCGTTCCTCCAGTTCACGCAGATAGATTAATCGCTCTTCCAGCAAGCGCAGCTGGGTATCATCCAGATTACCTGTAACTTCCTTACGGTAACGTGCAATAAAGGGCACGGTAGCACCTTCATCCAGCAGAGCTACTGCTGCACTGATTTGCTGCACCGTAACATCAAGCTCTGTTGCAAGCGTGCTGATTATCTTTTTCCGGGTAATTTCCGGGATTACTGCTGTTGAAGAAACCATAAAATTAATGAAAAAAAGAACAGGAAATTTGTCTGAAAAATCGTGAGTAGCGCGCTTGGGAAAGCGTTTGATCAAACTGATTAGCTGATTGCAAACCGCAACCTAAAACAGTTTTATTATAGCAAGCTGTCTGCCGGCTGAATCAAAACCCACTGACAGATGAAGTTATCAACGATGCTAAAATATACAGCTCAGTCATGCTGAAACCGCAGCAGAAAGCCGCTGCACCCTGGACACAAATCATTCTCACACAACCAGAAATAACCATTTGGAGTTTTCAACTATGGGATTTTTAGCCAATCGGCAGATTCTGATTACAGGTTTGCTTAGCAATCGATCTATTGCTTATGGCATTGCCAAGGCAATGCACCGCGAAGGTGCCAAACTGGCATTTACTTACCAGACAGAGGATTTGCGTGAACGCGTTGGAAAACTGGCCGCAGAATTTGACAGCAATCTGCTGTTTCGCTGTGATGTCAGTCAGGACGAAGAGATTAGCCACTGTTTCAGTGAACTGGCAAGTCATTGGGATGGACTGGATGGGATCGTGCATTCCATCGCTTTTGCACCGCGCGCGGCCCTGACCGGAGATTATCTGGAAAGTGTTGATCGGCAGGCTTTTCACATTGCGCATGATGTCAGTTCATACAGTTTTGCAGCATTGGCAAAAGCTGCTCTGCCACTTATGCAAGGGCGATCAGCCGCATTGCTGACACTCAGTTATCTTGGAGCCGTGCGTGTCATGCCGAACTACAACGTCATGGGATTAGCCAAAGCGAGTCTGGAAGCCAATGTCCGCTTCATGGCTTCGAGTCTAGGCAAACAGGGAATCAGGGTAAATGCAATTTCAGCCGGACCAATCAAGACACTGGCTGCATCCGGAATCGGTAACTTTGGCAAGCTGCTGGGCTATGCCGAGAAAGTTGCCCCCCTGAAAAGAAATGTGACAACCGAGGAAGTTGGTAACGTCGCCGCCTTTCTCTGCAGTAATCTGGCTAGTGGGATTACAGGTGAAATTACTTACGTTGATGCCGGATTCAACACCGTTGCATTTAATCTGGATAATGACGAGTAGCCTGACGACCACTGCAGCTTAAAGCCTGTCCAAGACCTCACTGATTGAGCCTTGAACAGGCTCTATCAGTCAGTCACTTTCCTCAACCGGTTTGATTTTTACTTCAGCACGCTGTCTGAGCCCTGCAAGATAAGCATTCAGCTCTTCCTGACCACGCACTTGCTGTAACTGATTGACAAGAAGTGTCTGCTGGGAAGATTCTTCTTCGTCAGTAGACGGTATTTTTACCTGATTGATCCGGATCAGATCGAAATCGCCTTTACCGGTCCTGATCCCGGTATAAGCAGGAAGTTTTGCTACATCCGTCTGAAAAAGCGCATGCAAAACCTCCTCATCCCCTCCTTTTTTCTGGATGTAGGAAATTTCCACCGGCTCTCCCCATTCCAGAGTTTCATCAGATTCGCCTGCCTGCAACCTGGCAAGCTTCTGCTTGCCTTCTTCCTCGGCCGCCTCAGCCGCAAGCTGTTTTTTCAGAATTTCAACTATCTGATCTTTGACCAGCCCCACTGATTGTGCACTCGCAGGACGATGCTCAAGTACTCTGGCTGAAACGAAGATATCCGGTTTTACCTCGATTGCTTCGGTATTGAAATGATCACGAACAGCGCTATCAGAAAAAATCGCCTGAAGCATGCGCTCGTTGGCAATAACTGAAGGTTCCTTCGAGTTACGATTGATCCAGTCACTTTGCTGAATCGGCAAATTGAACATCTGTGCTACAGGCTGCAACGTATCGCTTTGTTCATAGACGATATTACTGAAATCTTCTGACATTTCCCCGAATCTTTCCGCCATTTTCTGGCGCTGCAGCGTTTGCCTGATCCCTTCTTTCACTTCATCAAAGCTGGCAACATCCGCATTTTTTATCGCAGTCAGCCTGATAATATGGAAACCAAACGGCGTTTCCACCAAGCCGCGTATTTCATCCGGCTGCATCTCGAACACGGCATCTTCGAACGCTTTAACCATCAAACCGCGCGCAAAAAAGCCGAGATCTCCATCCATTTTTGCTGAACCGGGATCTTCTGATAACTCCCTGGCCAGCTCTGAAAATTTATCCGGATCCTGTTTGACCTGTTCCAGAATTTGCTCAGCTTTGGCTCTGATGGATGCTTTTTGCTCTTCAGTTGCTTCAGCAGGAACAGTCAGCAGGATATGGCTGGCTCTGCGTTCTTCAGCCTGACCAAACTCATCCTGATGCTCATCGAAATACTTCCTGATTTCATCGTCTGAAACCTGTTCCTGTTCTGTCAATTCATCCAGAGACAACACAACATATTCAACCCGAACCCGTTCCGGCAGCGTGAAATCCTGACGATGACTGTCGTAGTACGTCTGGACAGCAGCTTCATCAGGTTCAGCCTGATTAATGTACTGTTCAGGACTGATTGCGACTCGATTGATTTCATACTTTGTTTCGCTCAGCGCTGCTATTCTTTTAGCGGCCGTTTTCGAAGCAATAGTGCTCGCGGTGATCCCTTCCAGCAGTTGCTGCCGCATCAGATCGCTCGCCATTCTTGCTTCAAACATTGCCGGGGACATGCCCTGACGCTGCAGTAGCTCACGATAGCGCTCATAAGAAAACTTATCATCCTCGTGGAAAAGCGAGATATTCTGAATCTCGGCAGTCAGACGGGAATTCAGCACGGCCAATCCAACCCGACCTGCTTCGTGACGCAACAGCTTCTGCTGAATCAGATTTTCCAGAGCTGCCGTGCGCATCTGCGGGTTATCCAGCAAGCTGGCATCGTAATTATCTCCCAGCATGTTGCGCAGATTTTCCTGCTGGTTCCGTAAAGCCTGCTCATATTCCTGACGGCTGATTTCCTCACCGTCAACAGATGCAACCTCGCCTGCGCCACCCATGCCCTGATACGACTCCAACCCCCAGAACAAGAACGGCAAAAGGGCAATAAAAAGCACGACCTGGACTATCGTTTTCTTTTGATCTACAAAATCAAACACGGCAAATACTCAAAAAAAAAGGAAATAGAGAAAAACAGGGGGAAGAAAAGACGCCATATCAACATGGCTGGATAGTACACACAATAAAAATATGGCGGAGTGGACGGGACTCGAACCCGCGACCCCCGGCGTGACAGGCCGGTATTCTAACCAACTGAACTACCACTCCCAGTATTGCACTCTTTGACAAGAGTCTATTTATCAGACAACTATTATTTATCCAGCAACGCTTGGTGGGTGCTGACGGGATCGAACCGCCGACATTCGCCTTGTAAGGGCGACGCTCTACCAGCTGAGCTAAGCACCCGAATCCACCGATCTTTTCTTTGTCTTTGCTATCGAAGGAGCGCTAGTTTACAGCATCTTTCAGCGCTTTGCCAGCGGTGAATTTAGGCACTCTGGCGGCCTTGATTTTTATCTCGGCTCCGGTACGCGGATTACGTCCTGTACGGGCAGCCCGCTCCCCAACCTTAAAAGTTCCAAAACCTACCAGGGTAACGCTGTCATTTTTGCTAAGCGCATCCTTGATTGCGGACAGTGCACCGTCCAGAGCATTACCAGCATCTGCTTTTGTAATGCCGGCATGGTGAGCAATCGCTTCGATGAGTTCGGATTTATTCATAAAGTTCCCCTTTATTTTGCTTCGTTAGGTTGCAGGAAAATACTTCTTTTGCACAGAAAATTCTGTAGAAACCCTTATATCAAGCCGTTTTGCAGCGGTCAAGTACTTAAACTTAAAATAAACCTGATTTTAACAATTTTTTATTCAAATAGAATAATTCGAGGTTCAGCCGACCTCCATACCTGGCTCACGATCAAGCATATTGCTGATGGCTTCTTTAACTGAAAGCTGCGCATATATGATGTTGTGAACGGCCTGTGTCACCGGCATATCTACCTGTAATTGCTGCCCCAGCCTATACGCTTCTTGAACTGTATATACACCTTCAGCAACATGTCCGATTTCAGGCAAGATATCGCCCAGTTGCCTGCCGGCGGCAAGCATCGTACCAACCTGACGATTTCTGGATAAATCACCGGTACAAGTCAGAATCAGATCGCCGATCCCCGATAAGCCGGTAAAAGTTTCCCTATGCCCGCCCAATGCTACACCCAGCCGGGTAATTTCTGCCAACCCACGCGTAATTAACGCCGCTCTCGCATTATTACCAAATGCAAGTCCATCAGAAATTCCGGCTGCAATCGCAATAACGTTCTTGAGCGCGCCGCCAACCTCAACGCCGATCACATCGTTTCCGGAATACACTCGCAAGTTCGCAGTATGGATTTCATTGGCAACCCGTCTGGCAAAAGCATCGTCACGAGAAGCCAGCGTCAGCGCAGCCGGAAGCCCCATTGCCACTTCCCGGGCAAAACTCGGACCGGATAACACGCTACAGGTAATATCCCTTGCGCAGACATCCTCTACTACCTGACAGGGAAGTTTTCCGGTATCTGCTTCAAACCCCTTGCAGCACAAAACCAGTGGCAGCGTCCGATTCAGCGCAGCTATCTGCTGCACAGTCGCACGCAATCCCGCAACAGGCACCACCACAAAAACCAGCTCTGCCTGTTCCAGTGCATCGTTCAGTTTAAAAGCAAAGTGAATGGCATCTGGCAAGCGCTGCTCAGGCAAATAGCGCTGATTAACACGCTGCGCTGCCAGTTCCGTCAGATGCTTCGTATTACGCGTCCACAGTGTGACACGATGACGTGCCGACAGATAAATTGCCAGCGCAGTCCCCCAGGCGCCTGCGCCAAGTACCGCAATATTCATGCTCCCCAGATTTGATCAGTCCGGATATAACCGACCTGACCATCCTGGTGCTTCACCTTTATCCAGCCATTTGCAGCAGTTCCCAGCCATTCCAGCACCACATCCTGACGCGCCTGAAATACCAGCGCAGCAGCCTGATCCGGAGACTGATAAACGCTGCCAACAGAAGTATTAATAATCACGAATCGTTTCTGGCTGAGATTTTTATCCTCCACCCAGCCAAGATACCCGTGATAATCCCGCACCTTTACCCATCCCACCACCTTCACCACCACTTCCAAGGGTAAATTTACACTTGCCACATACAGTTTTTCAGCGTTGAGCGAGGGGGCATCGTACAAAACAGCAGCGGGCGACGCGATCGACAGGAATTCACTTTGACTGTTTTCCTGCGCAACAGCTTTGCAGGAAAAAAACCATAAAACCAACAGCGACAATAACAGATTTGTTGCAGCAAACCTGGCCTGAAATGGCTGAAATCTCATGAATCAATGCCTGGTCGTATTATCTGCAGACTGATCAGATTGTGATCCAGCCGCTGCCTGCTGTTTTTTCTGATGATAAATTGCCTCAAAATTGACCGGATTAAGAATAACAGGCGGGAATCCGGCACGTGTCACTGTATCCGAAATTGTTTCACGCAAATAAGGAAACAAAATATTAGGGCATAAAACATTCAATACCGGCTCAACCTCATTACCGGGAACATTCTGTATCCGGAAAATACCAGCTTGATGCGCTTCCACCAGAAACATGACCTTATCTTTTTCCTTCAGCCTTGCTGTAACAGTCGCTGTCACGACTACCTCATGAATCTCTCCCTCTATCACGCTGTCACTATTGGCCAGCTGAAGATTAATTTCAGGCGCTTCCCGCTCCAGAAAAATTTTGGGGGCATGTGGAATTTCCAGTGATAAATCCTTGACGTATATCTTTTCAATAACAAAAACAGGCTGTTGTTGCTGTGGTTCAGTCATGTTGATTCCAGTTAAATACGTTTATCAAAAAAGCAGGCCTGCTTCCAGCAGCAACCGCAAGCAGGCCAATATTGTTCAGTCGGCTAGCAGCCTGACCAGTTCACCCTGCCGATCCAGCATCGACAAATCGTCATACCCCCCAACGTGAGTTTGCCCGATATAGATTTGCGGAACCGTGCGCCTCCCGGTACGCTGCATCATCTCGATCCGTTGTTCCGGCTGAAGATCCACTCTGATTTTTTCAATCTCCTCTACTCCTCTCGTACGCAGCAGTTTTTCTGCCATAGTGCAGTAAGGGCAGAATCCGGATACATACATCACCACTTTGGGCATTTTATCTTTCTCTCCACCGTTATCATCCGTCATTTTTTTACCAGTGGAAGATTTTCACGTTCCCAGGTTTCAATACCGCCGGACAGATTGAAAACCCGCTTAAAGCCATTTTTTCGCAAAATGGAACCGGCTTTCCCCGGACGCAACCCGGGCGTGAAAATGATAACGACAGGCTTATCTTTGAATTTTTCCAGCTCGTGCCAGCGCTCTCCCAATTGCTCTACCGGAATATGGATAGCATTTGGCGGATGACCACCGGCATATTCACTTTCATCCCTGACATCCAGTACCAGTGCATCCTCGTAATTGATCAGCCGGATCGCTCGCTTTGAGTCAATTTCACGAGCAGCATTCGGCGCGATAACTGGCCATAGCAACATGCCCCCGCTCAACATCGCTGCCACAATAAAAAACATGTTGTCTACCAGAAAGGTCGATTCCATAGCTATTCCAGAATGTATCTAAATTTGCTGAAAAACTGCTATTTTAGCAAAGTACTCGTGAAACTCCATTTATAGTTTCAGGGAACAGAACAATTTCAGCCAATCCGGCGATCTTTTGCGAGATAGGTTACGATAACGTTTTTCCTTACACATTCTCATTCATGCCAGTCAACATTTCACCTTTATCCTCTGAACAGCTGTTGCCAGTCCGGGGTATAGCGCTTGGAACAGCAGAAGCAGGCATCAAACGAATCGGCCGGAAAGATCTGCTGGTCATCAAACTTGTCGAAAACACACAGGTTGCCGGTGTTTTCACCCAGAACCGGTTTTGTGCTGCCCCTGTTACGGTTGCCAAACTCCATCTTGCAGAGCCTCTGCCCATTTGTGCACTGGTGATCAACACCGGCAATGCCAATGCTGGTACCGGCCAATCCGGCATTGCCCACGCACACGCCACCTGTTCCGCACTGGCTGAACTCATTGGCTGCCAGGCGCAGCAGATCTTGCCATTTTCCACCGGCGTTATCATGGAACCATTACCGGTAGAAAAAATTATTGCCGGGTTGCCCAAAGCAGTAGCAGATCTGTCACCTGACAACTGGTTCGCTGCTGCGCAGGCGATCATGACGACCGATACCGTGCCCAAAGGTGTTTCCCGGCAAATTCAGCTGAACGGCGCCACCATCACCATTACCGGCATCGCCAAGGGTTCAGGCATGATTCGTCCCAATATGGCAACGATGCTTGGCTATATCGCCACCGATGCTGCCATTACACACCCTCTGTTAAATGATTTGGTACATCACGCGGCTGACCAGTCCTTTAACCGCATTACCGTGGATGGCGATACTTCTACCAACGATGCGCTGATACTCATGGCTACCGGCCAGGCGAAACACAATCCGATTACCACATCAGCCGATCCCGGATTTGCCGCACTGCAAGCGGCAATTACTGAAGTCGCCGTTCTGCTCGCACAAATGATCGTGCGGGATGGCGAAGGCGCAACCAAATTTATTACCGTACAGGTGGAAAACGGTAAAACCGAAGAAGAATGCAAAAAGGTTGCTTATGCCATTGCTCACTCTCCGCTGATCAAAACTGCCTGTTTCGCATCCGATCCCAACCTGGGACGGATCCTGGCTGCCATCGGTTATGCCGGTATCGAAGCCCTGGATGTCACCCGGCTTGAACTGTATCTGGGAGATGTTCTGGTTGCAGAGCACGGCGGACGGGCTGCCAGCTATCGTGAGGAAGAAGGCCAGCGCATCATGCAGGCACCGGAAATTACTATCCGGGTAAAACTCAATCGGGGAAACGCAACCACCACGCTATGGACCTGTGACCTTTCCTACGATTACGTCAAAATCAACGCCGATTATCGCAGCTGACATGAACGATTCCGAACAGCTCTTTCAACGTCTCGACCAGTTACTGACCCGTATTGAAGCCATCCTCCCCACCCGGGCACCGCACGCTGATCCTGGTGCACATATTGCCTTTCGCTGGCGCAAGCACGGCGATACAGGTTTTCTGCAGGCGATCACTCACCCGCACACAATTGCACTGGACGAACTGCTGAATATCGAGGAACAAAAAAAGGTGCTTGACCGCAACACCCAGCAGTTTGTCTCAGGATTTCCAGCCAATAACGTATTACTGACGGGTGCACGCGGCACCGGAAAATCTTCCCTAATCAAGGCACTGCTCAATCGTTATGCCGATCAGGGATTACGCATGATTGAGGTAGACAAACAGGGCCTCACGGATCTGCCCGATATTGTTGAACTCATCGACCAGCGCCCGGAACGCTTCATTCTGTATTGCGATGATTTGTCATTTGAAGCGGATGAACCAGGTTACAAGGCGTTAAAAGTCATTCTGGACGGTTCTATTTCTACTGCATCCGACAATGTTCTGGTTTACGCCACATCCAATCGCCGCCACCTGATTCCGGAATTTATGCATGAAAATCTGGCGACCCGGCACGTGGAAGGTGAAATTCATCCTGGGGAAACCACCGAGGAAAAGATTTCGCTGTCAGAACGTTTCGGACTGTGGCTGTCTTTTTATCCGTTTGATCAGGACCAATACCTGGAAATTGTGCAGCACTGGCTCGCGCAGCACGGCATCAGCAGATTATCCGGCCCGGCCCGGCAGGAAGCACTCCGCTGGGCACTGGCACGCGGCTCCCGCAACGGACGGGTTGCCCGTCAGTTTGCCCGCGACTGGGCAGGTCAGCAAAAACTGGCGAAAGCTGAATAAAATACATGCCCGATTCATCGCTCGTAGAAGTCGCTGTCGCCATCCTGACCCATCCGGATGGCAGTTTTCTGCTCGCCAGCCGACCTGCTGGCAAACCTTATGCCGGCTATTGGGAATTCCCCGGTGGAAAAATAGAACCGGGAGAATCACCCATACAAGCGCTATCCCGTGAACTGGATGAAGAGTTGGGGATTACCCTCAACCAGGCAACGCCGTGGCTTACACGAATATTCAGCTACCCGCACGCCACGGTGCGACTCAGATTTTATCGGGTAACCCAATGGCAGAGAGAACCTGTTCCTCGCGAACAACAGCAATTCGTCTGGCAAACTGCCGACAGGATTTCTGTCTCCCCGCTGTTGCCTGCCTGTATCCCGGTTGTGCGCAGTCTGATATTATCCCCCGTTTACGCCATTACTCATGCAACAGAAACAGGTGTGGAAACGTCACTGCTTTCTGTTCAACGAGCTATTCAAAATGGTGTAAAACTTTTGCAAATTCGTGAAAAAACAATGCCGCGTGATCAGTTGCAACACTATGCGCAGGCTGTACTGCAACTTGCTCATGAACACCAGGCCATAGTACTGCTTAATCAGGACATCGCTCTGGCCCAGGCGCTACAGGCTGACGG
>JACTML010000168.1 GCA_014584635.1 Nitrosomonas eutropha
GAAATCTGGCTGCTGGAACATCCGCCTGTTTATACTCAGGGAATTGCCGGAAAACCCGAGCATTTGCTCTTTCCCAGCAGTATTCCTGTTATCAAAACCGATCGGGGCGGACAAATAACGTATCATGGCCCCGGGCAGATCATTATGTATCTGCTGCTGGATTTACACCGCAGGCAGCTTGGCATCAGACAACTGGTCAGAAAGATGGAAGGGGCCGTGATAGACTTAATGGCCGAATATGCTATCGTTGCCAACGGTAGTCAGGATGCGCCTGGCGTGTATATCCACGGTGCCAAAATTGCTTCACTGGGACTAAAAATAAGACGTGGTGCGTGTTATCACGGTATCGCTCTCAATGTTGACATGGATCTTGCACCTTTTACCGCCATCAATCCCTGTGGTTATCCCGGTTTGCAAGTCACCCGGACAAAAGATCTTGGCATTTCGGACAACAAAGAAGTGCTGGCAGCCAGGCTGGCACAAAGTTTTATTGCTCAACTCTCTCAATATTCAATGAAGGACAACTACTCCCATGGTCGCTGACACCCACCAACGAGGCGCTGCCAAAACAGCACGCAATCCGATCAAAATCGATCTGGAACAATCCGGCCAGTTATTGCGCAAGCCATCCTGGATTCGTGTGCGATCACCCAACAGTCAGAGATATCAGGAAGTAAAACGCCTGTTGCGCGAAAACAGGCTGCATACTGTTTGTGAAGAGGCTTCCTGTCCAAATATCGGAGAATGTTTTGGACGCGGCACAGCAACGTTCATGATACTCGGGGATTTATGCACCAGACGCTGTCCATTCTGCGATGTGGCGCATGGACGCCCGCATGCTCCTGATCCGGATGAACCCATGCATCTGGCAAATTCCATTGCGATACTGAAGCTCAATTACGTTGTTATCACCAGTGTGGATCGCGATGATCTCAGGGACGGCGGAGCGCAGCACTTTGCGGATTGCATCCGTGCAATCCGCACGCAATCACCACAAACGCGAATTGAAATCCTTGTTCCTGATTTTCGCGGCAGGCTGGAAATAGCGCTGGATAAACTGTCTGCTTGTCCGCCTGATGTAATGAACCATAACCTGGAAACCGTGCCGCGCTTATACAAACAGTGTCGGCCAGGCGCTGATTATGCCCATTCACTGCAATTGCTCAAAGACTTCAAGGCCGCCTTTCCCCATATCCCGACCAAATCCGGATTAATGCTGGGGTTGGGGGAAACCGACGAGGAAATTATCGAGGTTATGCAGGATTTACGTGCGCATCAGGTTGATATGTTAACCATAGGCCAGTATCTGCAACCCAGCAAAGGGCACCACCCTGTTATGCGCTATGTTTCACCCGAAGATTTCAAATCATTTGAACGCATTGCCACACATCTTGGATTCAGTCACGCTGCTTGCGGCCCGATGGTGCGTTCAAGCTACCATGCCGATCAGCAGGCACATGAAGCTGGCATAGGATAAAAAAAACAGCTTCATTATGAAGAATACAGCAGCGCAGTAACCCGAATTTATACTGGTACTAAAAAAGGGGAGGATCACTTTTCACGCTAACGTCACACTCATCTTCCTGTTCGGACAGGGAGTCATCATCGCAACTCATACTCGCTTGCATATCGGGAAGGGGCTCGTCATCAAATGCCTTGTCACCTTCCTCGGTTGCAATGCCATGCGGCTTGATTCCGGCAAAATCATACCGGCTGGCATCCACCAGATGTGAAAGCTGAATATTCTGTAATGCGGTAAACATCGTTTCAAGCCGGCCGGGATGTTTCTTGTCCCATTGCTGCATCATCTCCTTGATTACCTGACGCTGCAGATTGGGTTGTGAGCCGCATAAGTTGCAGGGAATAATAGGAAACCGGACGAGCTGTGCATACGCTGCCAGATCCTTCTCCTTGCAATACGCCAACGGCCGGATCACTACATGACACCCGTCATCACTTACCAGTTTGGGAGGCATTGCTTTCAGTTTGCCTCCGTAAAACATGTTCAGAAAAAAAGTTTCCAGAATATCGTCACGGTGATGGCCCAGCGCAATTTTGGTAGCCCCCAGCTCGGTTGCCACTCGATAAAGCACCCCCCGACGCAAACGTGAGCATAAACTGCAGGTTGTTTTTCCTTCAGCAATCACTCGCTTCACCACACTGTAGGTATCCTGCTCCACAATGCGAAAAGGCATATTTATTCCCGAGAGATAGTCAGGCAGAACATGCTCTGGAAAACCCGGCTGCTTTTGATCCAGATTGACTGCAATCAGCTCAAAATCCAGCGGAGCGTGTGTCTGCAGATTGCGTAAAATATCCAGTAATACATAACTGTCTTTCCCGCCAGATAAACACACCATCACCCGATCGCCCTTTTCAATCATATTGAAATCGGCAATGGCGGTACCCACAAGCCGTCTTAACCGCTTACGCAGCTTATTCGCGTTGTATTCAGATTTTCTGGAAAGTGCTTCTGTAAGCATATAAATTTATAAGGACTAAAATAAACGTTACTGAAAAATTAACCGGGCAACCCTGTTTCTAAAAAGACTCAAAAGAATATCTGTCCGATTAACACCTGAACAACACAATAATCAGCTATTTGGCTTCTGTCGCAGACAAACAAAAAAGTCGGTTATAGTTACGACTTTGAAACTTCATATTTGAACGATAACGCCATTCAGGTAAAAATTATACAAGCAAGCAACCACTCATTCGCCTGAGATCAGTGAGAACGTTATATACATTGTTAATGTCAAAAATCCGCAAGAAACAACTTCATTTTTCCCAAACCAACCATAACTACCGCTTTTAGCTACTTTTTCTTAACTGGAATTCAAAAAAATACAATTTAAACGCTATCTTGGAGAGCATATGAAAATACAATTTAATAAAGTTCTTACCCGTTCCCTGCTGACTATCGCGTTAACCGGTATTGTCGGCACGGCAACCGCAGCAGCAACCATGGAAGTATATAAAAGTCCAACCTGCGGCTGTTGCGCCAATTGGGTTGATATCATGCGCGACAACGGATTTACCGTAAATATTCATGACGTAGGTAACGACGAAGCCCGGGCTGAAGCAGGTATTTCCACTGAGTTGGGATCATGTCACACCGCTCTGGTGAACGGTTATGCGATAGAAGGCCATGTTCCGGTTGAAGATATCAAACGGTTACTGAAAGAACGTCCAAGAGCTGTCGGACTATCTGCCCCCGGAATGCCACACGGTTCCCCTGGTATGGAAACCGGACGCGTGGATTCTTATAACGTGCTGCTGATCAGAAAACCCGGAGATAAACGCAGTGCAGCAGAAATCTATAATCAGTATGGTCCGGACAAACTACAACAAACAAATAAAACATCCGAAAACAGCAATACCACAGACTCGGTTCTGAGGCTTAAGTAACGTGATGCCTGTAAGAGCTGCCACGCTTACATTACTGCTGCTGATTACTGCCTGTTCAGAACAGACTGATACTCACTCAACAGGCAGTACGCTGGATCGCATTCTGGGCAGAAATATCTCTCCGGAGCAAATCACACGCAATTTTGCTCCTGATCAGGTTGCGCGCGGCCAAGCACTTTTCCTGAAAAATTGTGCTGCGTGCCACGGCCAGAATGCGGAAGGCACACCAGACTGGCGCAAGCCACTGGAAAACGGCAGATACCCGCCGCCGCCTCTAAACGGTACTGCACATGCCTGGCACCATTCTACCGAGGAATTGAAGCGCTTCATACTGAATGGCGGCCCGCCAGGAGAAGGCCGTATGCCAGGCTGGGAAGGCATCCTGAAAGATCAGGAGATTGATGACATTCTGATCTGGATAAAATCCTTATGGCCGGAAGAAGTTTATCAGGGCTGGTATACCAGGATCGAGAATAGACCAAGATAGCTATTTAGTAATCTCACTAACTCCGCTCTCCAGGTAAACATGCCCCATGTCTCAGATCAAGTCATTCATATTTACGATAACCACGATAATGACAAATATGGCGCGCCCAGCACGATTCGAACGTGCGACCCCTGCCTTCGGAGGGCAGTACTCTATCCACTGAGCTATGGGCGCGTGAAGAAATGTGATTTACTAAA
>JACTML010000176.1 GCA_014584635.1 Nitrosomonas eutropha
GAAACAAAGTCAGCCCAAACTGCACATTAACAATGCGCTCGCAGAAATTGTGCCCAAGCGACTGGCACACAGTATTTGCGAGGAACAACACAGCACCGGGCCATTGGCCAATTTATCCGATAACCGGCTTGCAGCGCTGGCCAATGCTGTCAATGTCTGGCATGTCACCCCGGTGGGTACGGAAGGTTATCGCACCGCAGAAGTGACGCGTGGCGGAGTGGATACGCATGCATTGTCTTCACAGACTATGGAGGCAACCAGCCAGCCCGGTCTGTTCTTTATTGGTGAAGTAGTCGATGTAACCGGCCACTTGGGTGGATTCAACTTCCAGTGGGCCTGGTCTTCCGGTTACGTGGCCGGGCAATACGTATAGGACTGTTCACTCTTTTACTGAAGGATGCGTACAGGAATTTTATGCCTTACTCATTTAAATTCAGCTTGCCGAACCGATCTATACTGTGCAGGTCCATCCATAATTAGCCAGTCAATATTGGAAACAGTTTATTTTCTGCAAGATTGGGGGTCGGAAAATTTGCCATTCAACATATGCGAAACACTCTCTTTTCTTGAGGCATCTTCAGGGAAAAATGATAAACTTTTCATCACTTTGCTTTCTGCTGTGCAAAAAATACAATCGTATCAGTCACTTTTTCAAATTTTCAGCAACACCGTAAATCTCTCATCAAACGGATTTTCGCAAACCTCCATAAAAGCGTATGTCTATAGAAAATAAAAATCAGATTACTTCTGAGATTGATTATCCTTCCTCAAATAAAAAACACAGGCACCCGCTGCGCAACACACTTCTCATCATCATCACCCTGGCAATCATTGCCCTGACCGTTTACCGCTTAACCAGCCGTAACGGCGGTGGCATGCACACCCGCCCTGCTGCAGCGGTCGGCACTGCAACTGTTATTCATACCGATATGCCTGTGATCGTTACGGCACTTGGCACCGTGCAGCCGCTGGTAACGGCCACCGTGCGCCCGCAGCTTTCCGGCGTATTGTTCAAGCTGATGTTTCAGGACGGGCAGATGGTCAAGACCGGGCAAATGCTTGCCCAGATCGATCCGCGCCCCTATCGCCTGACGCTGGCTCAGGCCAAAGCTGATCTGGCACGTGACGAAGCGCAGCTTGCAGTCGCCAAACTGGATCTCAAGCGCTATGAAACCCTGTTGCAACAGGATTCCATCGCCAGCCAGCAGGTTGATACCCAGCGCGCACTGGTTCGCCAGCTGACCGGAACCGTTGCCGCTGACCGGGCCGCTATTGGTACTGCTCAGCTCAATCTGGACTACACCGCGATCAAATCCCCGATTGATGGCCGGGCCGGTATTCGCCAGGTGGATATCGGCAATTATCTGACACCGTCCGATACCAACGGCATTGTTGTTGTGACACAGCTTGATCCGATCGACGTCAGTTTTTTCCTGCCGCAAACCCAGCTTTCCATGATCGGCCATCAGGCCGATAGCGGCGCAGGTTTACTGGTACAGGCACTGGATCAGAACGACAACAGGATACTGGCTGAAGGCCGTTTTCTGGCTTTTGATAACCAGGTGGATACCACAACCGGCACAGTGCGCGCCAAGGCACGCTTTAATAATGGCGACAACACGCTCTTTCCCGGTCAATTCGTCAATATCTCCCTGCTGGTCACTACCTTGCACGACGCCATCACCGTGCCTGTCAGCGCTGTGCGGCATGGTGTTCCGGGTGATTTTGTCTTTGTTGTCCAGCCTGATAACACTGTCAAACTCACTCCGGTCGCAATCGGCCCGAGCGCTGATGGACAAACCGCCATTCTGTCCGGTCTGGCAATGGGCGCGGTGGTTGTCACCGATGGAGCAGACGGGCTTGAAGATGGCTCTCCCATCCGCCTGACAGGCAGCACAAACCAGCACGACAACAAGACACGCGAAAGCGCCCCTCCTCAGACTGAATCCACCAATCAGCATTCATGAGCAGCGATACAGAAGAAATAATCACCCCGCTTCCCGGCGGACCTTCCCGTCTTTTTATTTTCCGGCCGGTTGCAACCAGCCTGCTGATGCTTACGCTGTTGCTGGGCGGCCTCATCGCCTACCGTTTTCTCCCTTTGTCCTCCCTGCCGGAAGTCGATTTTCCGACAATCCAGGTTACGACGCTCTATCCGGGAGCCAGCCCGGATGTCATGGCGCTCACGGTTACCTCTCCGCTGGAAAGGCAGTTTGGACAAATGCCCGGACTGGTGCGCATGACTTCCACCTCATCCTCCGGTGCATCGGTCATCACCCTGCAATTCCGGCTGGATCTCGCACTCGATATCGCCGAACAGGAAGTCCAGGCGGCAATCAACGTGGCCGGCACGCTGCTCCCGACGGCGCTGCCCACGCCCCCCGTTTACGCCAAGGTCAATCCCGCTGATGCACCCATCCTGAGTCTGGGGATCACTTCGGACACCCGGCCACCGGGCGAAGTACAGGGAATCATCGAGCGACAGTTCTCCAACAAGATCTCGCAGATATCCGGTGTCGGCCTGGTTTCCATGATGTCCGGACAAAGGCCGGCTGTACGCATTCAGGCCAACATCGCTGCGCTGGCCGCACGCGGTCTGTCACTTGAACACTTGCGCACCGTTATCAACAGCGCCAACGTGAATGCTGCCAAGGGCAATATCAATGGCGACAGCAGAAACTGGACAATCGACGTCAACGACCAGCTGTCGGAAGCTCGCAGCTATCGCAATCTTGTGGTGGGATTTGCCAACGGTGCACCAGTCCGGTTAAGCGATGTTGCCAATGTCATCGAGGCAACCGAAAATGTGCGTCTGGCCGCCTGGATGAATGACACCCCCGCCGCCATTCTCGACGTACAACGGCAACCTGGCGCCAATGTCATCAGCACGGTGGATACCATCAAGAAAGTGGTGCGCGAACTTGAGGCGCAGCTGCCGGCTGATGTGCATGTCACGCTGCTGACCGATCGCACTGCCGGGATCCGCGCATCCGTGGAAGATGTGCAGTTTGAGCTGATTCTCGCTGTTCTCCTGGTCACACTCGTTATTTTTCTGTTTCTCGGTTCCGCGCGCGCTACGGTGGTTGCCAGTGTAGCCGTGCCCCTCTCCCTGATCGGCTCTTTCGCCGCGATGTATTTTCTCGACTTCTCCGTCAATAACCTGACACTGATGGCGCTGACGATCGCTTCCGGTTTTGTGGTGGATGATGCCATTGTTGTGCTGGAGAATATCGCCCGTCACGTTGAAAACGGGATGCGACCATTCGAGGCTGCATTAAAGGGTGCCGGTGAAATCGGCTTTACTATTATTTCGCTGACGATCAGCCTGGTCGCCGTGCTGATTCCACTGCTTTTCATGGGCGATGTTGTCGGTCGCCTGTTTCGTGAATTTGCCGTCACATTGGCAATCACCATCCTGCTGTCAGCAGTGATTGCACTGACACTGGTGCCCATGCTGTCTGCCCGCTGGCTGAGCTCACGCGAGGAAGAACGCGAACATCGCATCGTGGCGCTGACGCATCGATGGTTCGGATGGCTGACCAAACATTACGCCACGGCGCTCGACCTGGTCATGGCACATCGCACCCTAACATTACTGGTGTTCACCGCCACAGTAATCATCACCATACTGATGTACCTGTTCGTTCCGAAAAACCTGTTTCCGGAACAGGATACCGGGCAAATCGCCGTCACCACTTCAACCAGACAGGATATTGGCTTTCAGCGCATGGCCGCGCTGCAACAGCAAGTCGCCCGCGCCCTGTTGACTGAACCGGCTGTCGCCAGTCTCAGTTCCTCGATTGGCGTGGACGGACAAAACCCCGCGCTTTCCCAGGGACGCATGCTCGTCAATCTCAAACCGCACGGAGAACGTGCCAGCCTGCCGGAAGTATTGGCCGGCCTTGAACAGATTACTGCCGGCATTGCCGGGGTGCAGGTTCATTTTCGTCCGGTCCAAGATTTGACTATTGATACCTCTACTGGCATCAACGCTTACCGGTTCTCCCTGCAGGGGGCAGATGAAAACCAGGTAAGGCAATGGGGCGAAAAGCTGGTGGCTGCGCTGAAAAAGGATCCGCAT
>JACTML010000213.1 GCA_014584635.1 Nitrosomonas eutropha
CACAACCAGAATGCTCAGCCATTTAAGTGGCGCCGTCCTGAAGTTAAAGGTAGTCAAATAAAAAATACTATAGCTAATTTACGCAATTAGACACTAGTTGGCTGATTAAATGATGCAAAGCAAAAAAATTCTTTTGGTGGATGACGATACGGATTTGCTGGAGTTGCTTTCCATCCGCCTGGCAGCAGCCGGATATGAAACGATTCTTGCGGATAGCGCTGAAGCAGCCATTAACTATCTTGATATATCACGCCCGCATCTTGTCATCAGTGATATGCAGATGAGTGGCATGGATGGCATGGCGTTATTCGAATATATCCATCGCCATATCCCGACGCTCCCGGTCATTATTCTGACAGCATTCGGTACCATTCCGGATGCAGTGGCAGCAACACAGCGTGGAATTTTTGGTTATCTTACCAAGCCCTACAATCCCAAAATTCTGTTAAGCCAGGTTGAGCGCGCAATTGAGCTGGCTCCTGCTACAGATAGTATTCCCAGCAAAATATCTGCTCCGGCATGGCGCAAAGCGATTGTTACCCGCAGTGCGCTGATGGAAGATCTGCTGGCCAAGGTGGATCGGGTGGCACAGGGAGATGCCAGTGTGCTGCTGTTTGGTGAAAGCGGTGTTGGCAAGGAACTGTTTGCCCGTGCGATCCATCAGGCATCCAAACGCTGTGAGCAGCCGTTTGTCACCATCAATTGCGCAGCCATTCCCGAACAATTGCTGGAATCCGAGCTGTTTGGACACACCAAAGGCGCATTTACCGGAGCTGTGCGGGATCACAAAGGCTTGTTTCAGCAGGCGGAGGGGGGCACTTTATTTCTGGATGAGATTGGTGATATGCCTTTGCTGTTGCAGGCGAAGCTGTTGCATGCACTGCAGGAGCGCGTGATTCGCCCGGTTGGATCAACACAAAGCATTCCGATTGATGTCCGTATTATCTCCGCGACACACAAAGATCTGAAATCCGAGATAGAAGAAGACAACTTCCGTGAAGATTTGTATTACCGGCTTTTTGTGGTGGGATTAACCATTCCTGCGCTTTCTCAGCGCGGGGAAGATATTCCTCTTTTGGCCAACCATTTTTTGCGTGTATTTGCCGAGAAACACCAGAAGAATGTCAACGGTTTTTCTCCGGAAGCAATCAGCTTTTTGCTGGCATCTTCCTGGCCGGGCAATATTCGTCAGCTGATGAACGTCATCGAACAGAGCGTCGTCATGAGCGCGGTTCCGCTTATCTCCAGCGAGCTGATTCGCGATGCCATGCACAAGGATGAGGAGCAGATGATCTCGTTTGAGGAGGCGCGCAAACAATTTGAAAGAGATTATCTGGTCAAGGTGTTAAAAATGACCGCCGGGAACGTCACTCAGGCAGCCAAGCTGGCCAAGCGCAACCGCACCGAGTTTTACAAGCTGCTGCAACGGCACCAGCTGGATTTCACACTCTATAAATCATTACAGGAAAAGGTCTGATTGCGGATGCTCATCGGGATAATGGCGGAAACTTGGCAATCACTTCAGCAATTACACCTTCCCGTAATATTTTCAGCGGCAACCAGGTACCAGGTGCCTGACGTTTAACTGCAGCAATCACGTCTCCACTTGCTTGCAGGGGACTGCCAGCCATTTCCACAATGACATCTCCCGCCTGTAATCCGGCAGATTCAGCGATACTTCCTCTTTCGACCTGCAATATATGGGCACCCCTGGTTTTTTCGCTGAATTCAAAGCCGACACCCAAACGCTGCTGCGCAGGCGCGGCTGATCCTGATGCAAATGGTGTCAGACCAAATACTGCATCAGCATAACCTGCAACCAGTGATTTACAGGATCGATTGGTATCCCAGGGCAACAGCGAAGCAACCTTGCTTACCCCTAAATCTTTTAACTGGTGTGGTACGCCAAATCCTCTCAGGATATGGCCGGATCCCATCACGCCCACCACCAGCGGATTTTTGTGTTTGTTTTCATTATTGAGTACCGCATGAATTTCCTGTGCCATTGCCCGATCCCATAACTGCTGGCTGATAACAAAGCGCAAAAAATCAGGATCGTACCGACCGGGTTTATTTTGCTGATTTGTCTGTTTTTGTTTGGGACGATCATGCTGTTGATAAATCGGCAGCAAAAACTCCAGATATTCCGGTGCGGGAGGCGCGGGGCGGGTAACGCCTTCCCGATCCTTTTCCGGCACACCGTCAAATCCTTTGGCTGTGACGGCTTGTCTCAAGTGAATATCGATATTAAGTGCCCGCATCGGGATACGATTCATGCGCGCGAAGTGGAACAGCGGCAGATACAAACCGGCATCCGTGCTCCAGACCGAGCGCCACTCAGAACGGGCCAGAAACTCCGATTCCGTTAATTCGCCTGCTACCCATTGATCCAATACCTTTTGTACCCGTCGCGGAAACATTTCAAAACCGATCACCATATCGGGGCGAGCAGCGTACAAAGTAGCCAGCATTTGCAATTGCCAGCGGTGATGTTCCGGATTGGTATGCATTTCTCCCAGCAACACCACGGATTTATCCCTGATGGCTGCCATTACATCTGACAGCCGGGTTTCTCCTTTGCCAGGCATAACCCAACTGGCAACAGGAACGCATTGATCCGCTGTGGCCTGTTTGCTGGCAGTTGCTTTTTCCAGCCCATTCCGGGCAGAAAGTCCAGGCGCATACGCCATGCTTAATATGAGTAAACTGCTTGCAACCAACCGCCAATCAGGTTTGAAATCAATCATTTATTTGATGATATTTTGTTAAATATTGAAAAACAGGCTGTGTGTAGTTCTACTGATTTTACAGCTACGCAGTTATCCGACCCACTTGCGCGCATTTCTGAACATCCGCATCCAGGGCGCATCTTCCGGCCAGTCATCCGGGTGCCATGAATGCTGCACTGTGCGGAATACCCTTTCCGGATGCGGCATCAAAATCGTTACCCGGCCATCTGTTGAAGTGAGTCCGGTAATGCCTGCGGGAGAGCCATTGGGATTGAGTGGGTAGCTTTCAGTAAGTTCACCCCGGTTATTGACAAACTGCAGCGCGATATACGGTTGCGCCGCCAGTAGTTGTTCGTGGTTGTGAAATACTGCCAGTCCTTCGCCATGCGCCAGCGTAACAGGTAAGCGGCTTTCCGCCATATCGGCAAAAAACAGGGAAGGGCTGCGGCCAATTTTGACCGTGACAAAACGCGCTTCAAACTGTTCAGAATGATTGCGCTCAAAACGTGGCCAGTGCGCTGTGCCCGGTATGATTTCCTGCAAATGACTCATCATCTGGCAACCATTACATACCCCTAACGCGAAAGTATCGGAACGTGCAAAGAAAGCAGCAAATTCGTCTCGTGCCCGAGGATTGAACAAAATGGATTGTGCCCATCCCCGGCCTGCACCCAGCACGTCGCCATAAGAAAAACCACCGCCAGCGACCAATCCTTTGAATTCAGCCAGTTTTACTCGTCCGGACAGAATGTCGCTCATATGCACATCCACCGCGTTGAATCCGGCACGATCAAACGCTGCTGCCATTTCTACCTGCCCATTCACGCCCTGTTCACGCAAAATGGCCACTGTTGGACGCTGACTGAGCAAGGCAGGGGTCAAGACCGGTTCATCCAGTGAAAATGTCAGTTCGGCATGCAATCCCGGGTCTTCTGTATCCAGCAACTGATCAAATTCCTGCTGCGCACAGCCAGGATGATCACGCAATTTTTGCAGCTGGTAGCTTGTTTCCGACCAAATGCGCTGCAATGCCACTCGTTTTTCCTGAAAAATAATCTTGTCGTTGTGCAGCACATGGATACCGTCTTGCGAATTCGGCTGACCAATCCAATGAGTGATTGGCTCCAGACCCGCGTCTTTCAGCACTGCCAGCACGGCAGCGTGATGACGGGTTTCAATCTGGATAACCGCACCCAGCTCTTCATTGAACAAAGTTGCCAGTTGCCAGGCGTCGACGTCATCAGTGGTTTGGGTCGTAGACGCCAGAGCATCCAGCGTAATGTCCATGCCGCAATGTCCGGCAAACGCCATTTCACATAGCGTGACAAACAAGCCGCCATCAGAGCGAT
>JACTML010000216.1 GCA_014584635.1 Nitrosomonas eutropha
CGATGTGGTAAATCCGGCCTGAAGGCGGGTGTACCCGGCGACCGGACAGACGTTTTATGATCTCGGTATCGGGGACGTCGATTTCAATAACGTAATCGATATGCACGTTGGCCGCTCTGAGTGCATCGGCTTGCGGAATGGTGCGGGGGAAACCGTCAAACAGAAAACCGTTGGCGCAATCGGGCTCTTCAATGCGTTTGCGAACCAGGTCAATAATGATTTCATCCGGAACGAGACCGCCGGATTCCATTATTTTTTTTGCCATTATGCCCAGTTCGGTGCCTGCTTTTACAGCATTGCGCAGTATATCGCCGGTAGAAATTTGGGGAATTGAGAAATGTTCACGAATGAAACCTGCTTGCGTGCCTTTGCCCGCGCCGGGTGCACCCAATAAGATGATACGAATGACTGTCTCCTTGTTTTGTCTGAAGTGGCTGTTCCGGAGGTATGCGCTATGAATATCCTGTAAATGATGATTATCAGGAAAATCAGCGTTTTTCTCTGTGAATTTTACCGCGAATTATATCTCAGGCTGGCCAGTGGCTTGAAGTTTTTGGAGGTTTTTAGCGTGCCGGTATGGCGGTTGATGTCGGGTGACATTTTTTACGGATTGAATATGCGATAATTTCGGCTGTCTTTTGCGGGGAGAATTATGGACGAGAATAAAAACAAGGCATTGGCCGCTGCATTGGCGCAGATTGAAAAACAGTATGGCAAGGGTTCAATCATGCGGCTTGGGGATAGCGATGTGGCCCAGGATATTCAGGTGGTTTCTACCGGTTCGCTGAGTCTGGATATTGCATTGGGCGTGGGTGGGCTCCCGCGTGGACGTATTATCGAGATTTATGGCCCGGAATCTTCAGGTAAAACTACCCTGACGTTACAAGTGATTGCGGAGATGCAGAAATTTGGCGGAACAGCTGCATTTATTGATGCAGAACATGCGCTGGATCCGCAGTATGCCCAGAAAATCGGTGTCAACGTGCAGGAATTGCTGATTTCCCAGCCGGATAACGGTGAACAGGCACTGGAAATCACCGATATGCTGGTTCGCTCCGGGTCGGTTGATATTGTTGTAGTGGATTCGGTGGCGGCGCTGACTCCCCGTGCCGAAATAGAAGGGGAGATGGGGGAGCCGCAGATGGGGTTGCAGGCAAGGCTGATGTCGCAAGCGCTGCGCAAACTGACCGCCAATATCAAGCGCACCAACACGATGGTGATTTTTATCAACCAGATCCGCATGAAGATTGGTGTGATGTTTGGTAATCCGGAAACAACCACGGGGGGAAATGCGCTGAAATTCTATGCTTCTGTGCGTTTGGATATTCGCCGCACCGGCTCAATCAAGCGTGGTGATGAGATAGTCGGTAACGAAACGCGCGTCAAAATTGTTAAAAACAAGGTCGCGCCCCCCTTCAAGCAGGCGGATTTTGATATTTTGTATGGCGAGGGTATTTCGCGCGAAAGTGAGATTATTGAGCTGGGTGTGTTGCATAAACTGGTTGAGAAAGCGGGTGCCTGGTATTCCTATAACGGCGAGAAGATCGGGCAGGGCAGAGATAACGTGCGCGATTATCTGAAGGAACACAAGGATATGGCGCGTGAAATTGAGCAGAAAATTCGCGCTGCAGTTGGACTCGCGGCTGCGGACAAGAAGCAGGTTGCTCCGTCTGTTTCTGATGAGCAGGAATGAGTTTATACGCGCGTGCTCTGGGATATCTTGCCCGGCGGGAATATTCCCGGCAAGAGCTGGAAAGAAAATTATCGCGCCATGAGTACGCGCCTGATGAACTGAAAAATGTTCTTGACAGACTTGAACAGCAGAAATTACTGTCAGATGAAAGGGCCGCCGAACAGATTCTGCATGTGCGCAGCCGCAAATATGGAAGCAGACGGATACGTTGCGAGTTGCGCATGAAAGGCATCAGTGAGGAGCTGATCGAGGCGACCCTGCAAGACTTTGAACAAACGGAATTTGCTGCCGCACAGGCGTTATGGTGTAAAAAGTTTGGTAATGTCCCGACTACTGCGGCAGAACGGGGCAGGCAAATCCGTTATCTGGCGGGAAAAGGCTTTCCTGCTGAAGTGATAAGCAGGGTTTTATCCGGTACATATGCGGTGGAAAGTTGATTGGGAACCTCTGCAAAATTATTTGCGTTGCCATTACTGCACTGTTTTGCAGAGGTTTCTTGGATTCGTGCCGGGATTGCATAACGGTTACATAAAATATTGATATGAAAAGCAGCGAAATCAGACAGAAGTTTCTTGAATTTTTTGAGACGCACGGTCATGTCATTGTGCCATCCAGCTCACTGGTGCCGGGGAATGATCCAACCCTGTTATTTACCAATGCGGGCATGGTGCAATTCAAGGATGTGTTTCTTGGCCAGGACAGACGTCCCTATGTGCGTGCTGTGAGCGCCCAGCGTTGCGTGCGTGCCGGCGGTAAACATAATGATCTGGAGAATGTGGGGTATACCGCACGCCATCATACTTTTTTTGAGATGCTCGGCAACTTCAGTTTCGGGGATTATTTCAAACGCAATGCCATTTTGTTTGCCTGGGAGTTTTTGACCGGCCCGCTGAATATATCCAAGGATAAACTCTGGGCCACGGTGTACGCGGAGGACGATGAAGCAGCAGATATCTGGCTGAATGAAGTAAAAATTGACCCTGCCCGGCTGGTGCGGATTGCAACGTCGGATAATTTCTGGCAAATGGGCGATACCGGGCCTTGCGGTCCCTGTTCTGAAATTTTCTATGATCACGGCCCGGAAGTGGCAGGCGGGCCGCCCGGATCAGAGGATGCGGATGGCGATCGCTATATCGAAATCTGGAATCTGGTCTTTATGCAATATAACCGTGACGCCAATGGCGAATTGCATCCCCTGCCCAAGCCATCAGTGGATACCGGCATGGGGCTGGAGCGTATTTCGGCAGTGATGCAGCAGGTGCACAGTAATTATGAGATTGATCTGTTTCGCTGTCTGATCGAAGCGGCAGCCAGGGTGACCGGCGAACGGGATTTGGCGAACAATTCGCTCAAGGTAATTGCTGATCATATCCGTGCCTGTGCTTTTCTGATTACGGATGGGGTGATTCCCGGGAATGAAGGGCGCGGTTACGTTCTGCGGCGTATCCTGCGTCGTGCTATCCGGCATGGGTATCGGTTCGGACAGAAACAGCCGTTTTTTCATTTGCTGGTGGATGCTCTGGTAGATGCCATGGGGCAGGCTTATCCGGAACTGGTGGCTGCCAGAAAGCATGTGGCTGAAGTGATCAGGCAGGAGGAGGAACGTTTCGCCGAAACACTGGACAATGGCATGGGCGTGCTTGAGGCTGCTCTGGCTGAAGGGAGTGGCACGCTTTCCGGCGACGTTGTTTTTCGTCTGTACGATACGTTTGGTTTTCCGGTTGATCTGACAGCGGATATTGCGCGCGAACGCGGTATCGGGATTGATCTGGCCGGGTTTGAGGTGTGCATGGACGAACAGCGGGATCGTGCGCGTGCCAGTGGAAAATTCACTATGCAGACAGGGCTTGAATATGTCGGCTTGCCAACCGAGTTTCATGGTTATGACGCACTGCAGCATGAGGCGCATGTTCTGGCTTTGTACAAGGAAGGCAGCCGTGCGGATTTCATAGAAGCTGGCGAAGAAGCTGTGGTGGTGCTGGATCAGACGCCTTTTTATGCGGAATCAGGGGGGCAGACTGGTGACAGTGGCGAGCTTTTATCGGGTACCGGCACTTTTGTTGTCAGGGATACCCAGAAAATTCAGGCCAAAGTGTTCGGCCATACCGGTGTATTGAGCAGTGGCCGCCTGGTGGCTGGTGATCGGGTAATTGCCCGGGTTGATCCGGTGACGCGAACCAACACAGCTTACAATCATTCCGCTACGCATTTGCTGCATGCGGCCTTGCGCCAGGTGCTTGGTAAGCATGTCACGCAGAAAGGTTCGCTGGTTGACGCTGACAGATTGCGCTTTGATTTTTCACATAACAGTGCCATGCAGACAAACGAGATTCATCAGGTTGAA
>JACTML010000219.1 GCA_014584635.1 Nitrosomonas eutropha
TTTACAGAACAAATATGATAAAAACATATTTTCCCTGATCAGATCCGATTACCATCTCTAACCAATTTATCAAGATAAACCACCATGAAAAAACTATATGTCTCCTTAACGATCTATCTGTTTTTTCTGTTGGCCGCGATCAATGCTTGGGCCACTCCCTTCACCAGTCTGTATGTATTTGGAGACAGTCTTTCAGATGGAGGAGGCAGCGACACCGCCATACTGTCAGATTTCGTGTGATTATGCACCATCACACAGCGGGCCTCTGTACCAATCCCGATGAATATATCTTCTGGGATGCCTTACATCCCACCATGCAAACACACAAGCTACTTGCAGATGCCTTTACGCGCGCCCTGCCATCACCTGGTGTACCTGCCCTGCTCATCATCGGCAGCCTGGCTTTCATATTTTCGCGCATCAGCAAAAAAACAATCAATACTACGTTTTATCTCGCAGCGATAGCATAAAATTATAAAAACACACTACGAAACAAGAGAATAAAAATGATTTGGCATAATTTTAAACAACAGTATCTGGTCCGCTTCTGGTCACCTGTTCCTGCAGTAATTGCTGCAGGGATTCTTTCCGCATTTTATTTCGGGGTTACCGGTACTTTCTGGGCAGTGACAGGAGAATTCACCCGCTGGGGGGGCCATATCCTGCAGTGGCTGGGCGTGGATGTTTCCCACTGGGGTTATTTTCAGGTTATCGGTTTACAGGGATCGCCGTTAACGCGCATCGACGGGGTCATGATCCTCGGAATGTTCGCAGGGTGCCTTTCGGCAGCACTGTGGGCAAATAACATTAAGCTGCGTCTGCCCCAGCACCGCATTCGTGTATTCCAGGCCATTGTCGGGGGAATCATCGCAGGGTTTGGTGCACGTCTGGCCATGGGGTGTAATCTGGCTGCATTTTTCACTGGTATTCCACAATTCTCTCTGCACGCCTGGTTTTTTGCCATCGCGACGGCAATCGGCTCACTTGCCGGTGCAAAAGTCAGTTTGTTACCAATCTTCCGTATTCCAGTACAGCTGCAAAAAGTGTCAGCGGCTCAACCACTTAATCAAAGTTCCACCCGGACGCGACGCCACTTTCGCATTGGCATGCTGTTGTTGATTGTTTTCGTATTGTGGGCTGCTTCCATGGCACTGAATGAACCCAAACTAGGCTATGCTGCTTTGTTTGGCCTGGCCTTTGGCCTCATTATCGAGCGCGCCCAAGTGTGTTTTACCTCAGCATTTCGCGATCTGTGGATTACCGGGCGCACCCAGATGGCTAAAGCCATTATCGCGGGTATGGCAGTGGGTACCATTGGCGTTTACGGCTACGTACAATTGGGAATGGATCCCAAGATTTTCTGGGCCGGGCCCAATGCAGTTATCGGAGGATTATTGTTCGGCTTTGGTATTGTATTGGCAGGTGGCTGCGAAACAGGCTGGATGTACCGCGCGGTGGAAGGCCAGGTACATTTTTGGCTGGTGGGGCTGGGTAATATCATTGGCTCCACATTGCTTGCACTGGTATGGGATGATCTGGCGCCCACGCTTGTCATGAACTTTGACAAAATCAACCTTCTTAACGCACTCGGACCACAAGGCGGCTTACTGGCCACTTACATTATGCTGGGAGTGTTTCTGGCCCTGGTTATCTGGTGGGAAAAATATTTCTTTGCGCACAAAGCTCATCAGGCTCTGCAAACAGCCAGAACATAAACATCTCCCATGAAATCAACTCCGATTATTCCCGATTTTCGTCTTGATATGGTTGGTGAACCCTGCCCTTATCCTGCAGTAGCCACGCTGGAAGTTATGCCGCAGCTGCAGCCGGGGCAGGTTTTGGAAGTGGTTTCCGATTGTCCGCAATCCATCAACAATATTCCAATTGATGCCAAAAATCACGGTTACGAGGTACTGGAAATCCAGCAGGATGGTCCTACCATCCGTTATCTGATTCGACGCTAAATCTCTAAATTGTCTTCCGGGGAAACATTGAACCAGGCGAGTTTCTGACGAAGTTTGACCACCTCTCCCACGATGATAAGGGTGGGAGGTTTCAGCGGATTTTCCCGGATGATCGTGGGCAAGGTTGCAAGCGTACCTGTCAAAACAAGCTGGCTGGTTGTTGTGCCCTGCTGAATGATAGCCGCCGGCGTGGCAGCATCGAGACCATGCATAACCAGCTGCCGACACAGCTCGGAAACTCCCAGTAACCCCATGTAAACAACAATTGTCTGGTTTGGACGTGCCAACGCTGACCAATCAAGCTGCACAGTGTTATCTTTCAGATGTCCTGTCACAAAAACACAGGAATGCGCATAATCCCGGTGAGTCAGGGGAATACCCGCATAACTGGCCACGCCCGATGCTGCTGTAATTCCGGGAACCACCTGAAACGGAATTCGGTGATGCGACAAGGTTTCGATTTCTTCACCACCCCGTCCAAAAATGAAAGGATCCCCTCCTTTCAGCCGCAGGACACGTTTGCCTTCCTGCGCCAGCTTTACCAGCAAATCATTGATTGATGTCTGTGATAGTGTATGCCGATTGCGCTCCTTGCCGGCATAGATACGTTCCGCATCCTGCCTGACCATATCCAGAATAGCCGGTGCAACCAGGCGATCATAAACAACCACATCTGCCTGCTGCATTAAGCGCATAGCGCGAAAAGTCAGCAAATCCGGATCTCCCGGGCCTGCCCCCACCAGATAAACTTCTCCGGTTGGGGGGAGATCTGTATCACGATTCAGAGTTTCCAGTAAATAATCCTGTGCAGCCTGATCCCTGCCGGCAAATACCATTTCTGCAAATGGCCCCTGCAGCATTTTTTCCCAGAAAAAACGCCGGTTTTCCTGGTGAGAAAAATGCTGCCTGACCTGTGCGCGAAACTGCGCGGCATAAATTGCCAATCGACCATAGGCAGCCGGAATCAGTGCTTCCAGACGTGAACGCAACAACCTCGTTAGTACTGGAGAAGTACCTCCACTCGAAACCGCAACAATGATTGGAGAGCGATCGAGAATGGATGGCATGATAAAAGTACACAGATCTGGATTATCCACAACATTTATCGGGATAGCTGCCGTTTTAGCTGCTGTTGCAACAGCTTGATTGACAACACGATCGTGTGTTGCGGCAATAATCAGCACCTTGCCACGCAAATGATCCGGATGAAAGGTTTCAGCGCAGTATGAAATTGCGGAGAATTGCTGTAACAGATCGGCAAGTTCATCCTTAATCGCGGGTGAAACAACATGAATGCACGCGCCTGCCCGCAACAGTAGCCGCACCTTGCGGGCAGCAACCCTGCCGCCGCCCACAACCAGACAATTCTGCTGCTTGATATTGAGAAAAACCGGCAAATAATCCATGCAGATAAAACAGAAGACAAGAACAGGAAACAATTCAATTCACGCTAAAGGACTGTGCGATTCATGGAGAATTCGCGCAGAAAATCTCTAACGCTACTGAACCCTTTCCCGTTTATACAGCTCCTCGATACTAACGCCAGTGCCCGCCTCGCCATTGAGAGCCGTCCCGGCTGTTTTATCAAGAAAATGTTTAACGTTAAGATCGTAAAACTCTTTTTTCAATGGAAAATACTTTACTTCCTCAACCAGCTCCTGTGCGTGCTGCATAAAAAACATGATAAATTCCCTGATCTCCGGCTTGTCTGCCGACCGGACATTGACATAAATAAACAAAGGACGGGATAGTGGCTGGTAACTGCCATCCTGCACAGTAGCCATTGAGGGGAGAACATCTGCACTGCCATTGTTGATCGCTACCGCCTTTAATTTTGCCTGATTCTCAATATAATAGGCAAAGCCAAAAAAACCCAGGGCATACAAATCGCTGCCTACTCCCTGAACCAGCACATTGTCATCCTCTGACGCGGTAAAATCTCCCCGGCTTGATTTCGCCTTGCCAACAATAGCTTCAGTGAAGTAGTCAAAGGTACCTGAATCTGCGCCTGCACCAAACAGT
>JACTML010000116.1 GCA_014584635.1 Nitrosomonas eutropha
AGCTGCAGCTGAACGTAAGCTGGCACAATTGGAGGCAGCACAAACACTTGATTTTTTGCGTTCTCCACCAGGAAATCGGCTGGAAAAACTGGCTGGCGATCGGGAAGGTCAATGGAGCATTCGTATCAACGCACAATGGCGTATATGCTTCAGTTGGACCGATCTCGGGCCGGCTGATGTCGAGATTGTTGATTATCATTGAGAAATAACCATGGCCAGACCTGTAAACTGCATGCGCGCCGTCCATCCCGGTGAAGTACTGCGTGAAGATTTTTTGATTCCAGCTGGAATAAGTGTCAACGCGCTGGCGATTGCCTTGAGTGTGCCAGCCACCCGCATTCATGAAATCGTCAAGGAGCGGCGTGCCGTTACTGCTGATACTGCTGAACGGCTGGCGCATTATTTCGGGGGTGATGCCGCTTCCTGGCTTGCTTTGCAGGCCAGTTACGATCTGAAAACACTGCCCACGCGCGATGAAATTGAACGCCGCGTGCAAAGACGTGAAGAACACGTGTGACTTGAACTGGTGCAGGCAGCAGCCAATTACCCTTATAATGTTTGAAATAGATTTCATGCCACTCTCATTTTTTGCCGCAAACAGGAACAGCTTTCCCTAATTTTCATTGTCATCGCGCAGTGCGAACCCTGTGGGCATAATGTGGGTTGCTCCAACCTCTGCGGTCTTTGCGAACCTGCAAGGGTGAAGCAATCCATAAACAACAACGTTAGCAGCCTACACAAGACTAACGACTCCTTTCATTGTCACAATCGCATGGATTGCTTCGTTTCCGCCACCTGCTTCATTGCATTCGCAGTCGCGGCTAAAGGCTGCGCCTCCTCGCAAGGACGGAGGAAGAGTTGGCGCATTAGCATACAAAGTGGACAGCATACAAAAACGTGTCATCGTGAAGCTCGTTATTGCGAGGAGACGAAGCCGACGCGGCAACCCCAGTATGATGCGCGGTGATCCAGCAATGGTAATGACAACAAAAATACTGGATTGCTTCACGCTACTGGCGTTCGCAAAGACGGTAAAAATTTGTTGATCCGTATGCCATTTGAGTTTTGAGGGAAGTAAAAGCGGTATTTTACTGGATTGTTTCGGCCACGGCGGTTAATAAATGATTGCGCTGTGGTGCACACACCTGTCATCGTGCCGTGGCGATCCAGTGCCTCTGCAACCGACTGACTGGATTGCTTCCCGCTTCACTTCATTCGCGGTCGCAAAGACGATAGAAGCTAGGTAATCTGCATTATGCACTTCGTTCATTGCGACTGTGAGTGCAGCGTGGCAGGAAGCAATCCAGTAATAATGCCAGCAGAATACACAGAATTACCGGTTTCCTGCATCGTTACGACAGACAGCGCTGGATTGCCACGTCAGCCTGCGGCTTCCTCGCAATGGCCAAAGACGGATACGATCTCTATCCCTTCTCCTTCTCATCTAAAATACGTCTATTCCAGATGAGAGTTCAAGCATAGGATGACGGGTAATGATAGTAATCTGGCCCGGATTGCTGCACGCCTGCGTTGTTTCGCAATGGCGGCGGTTGATAAATGATTGCTGTGGTGCATTACACCCCATCTTCGCGAGTCGCAACGCGACGTGGCGATCCAGATGTGGTAATGAAATGGCTAACCTGCAAATACTTCTTCGATTGTCTGAGCGGTCAGTATTCGTTTGCTCCAAAGCTCCAAAGTGGGTGAATCAGCTTGTTTAACACGGGCATTGATCACTTCACTTACAGGACCAAAGCGCCATTCCAGCAGACGTAACAGTAAACTTAGCTCTCCTTCCTGCCACCCCTTCTGCATTCCTTTCTGCCACCCCTCTTTCCATCCTTTTTCTATACCCTGTTGTTCCCAGTTTTTGCTCCATTCCTTAACGCGCTCTGAAAGCATGTTGTGTACCTCCTGTAAATCCTGAATTTCGTCAAATGTTTCTTCTGGCATTCTGCCTGGCAGAAATACCTTTTTCAACCAGATGGTAAATGCCCGGCGCAGATTGCTCTGTTCGGGCGATTGTAGCCAGACGATCAATGTCTGCAACACTTGTTGGACATCTTCCGGGGTGCGGCTGTTCTCTAGCCGGAATAATGCAGCGGACAGGTTACGTAAACTGGCCAGTTCATGATCCTGGTAGCGACCTTCATCCAATAGCAGGTAACGCAAGTGGGGACGATAATGTTCCAATTCGCCTGGTGCGGGAATGATCAGGTCTGCTATGTCTACTGACGCTTGCCAGCGTGGGTCACCGTTATACAGTACGATTGGCAGCACGGGTGGCAGGAGTTCATTTGTTTTAACTGCTTCGCTTCTGATCAGATCCTGATACAGCAAGCCGATGTAGGTCATGATCCGCACGGCCATAAACCAGTCTACGGAGGATTGGAATTCGATCAGCAGGTAGACATACAGCCAGACACTGCTTTGATCCTTTCCCTGAACATTCTCATTCTTCCAGCGTATTCGCCAGACGATGTCGTCGTATCGATCCCGCAAATCATCGCTGACATAGCTGCCGTTGGCTTTTTCCAGTGTGGAAAAGTCTAGATCTTTAACCCAATCCTCCTTGACAAAACCACGCAGTAGATCAGCTACCATCTCGGGATGGGTGAAGAGTAATTTGTAGCTGTGGTCATGATCCATCTATAAAGTGTAACGGGACAAGGAAAACAAAGGAATTTTTTAGTGTTTAGTGAACGACTGGATTGCTTCCCACTTCACTTCATTCGCGGTCGCAAAGATGATAGACGTTAGGTAATCTGCATTATGCCCACTTTGTCGTTGCGAGTAGGCCGCAGGCCGACGCGGCAATCCAGCAGAGCGATCAGGTAATCCAATTTTCCAAACGCAAACCATCTGCTCGTTAAAATTCACGCAGGCTATTGCTGATCAGTATGAAACCTTCACTGCGAGCATGGCCGGTAATGTGCAAGTCATTCACGCACATCATGTCTGCATAGCGGTTAGCATATATATTGAGCATCAGAACACCTCGCGCTCCTGCTGCTCTTGGCTGGCACATTCGGACAGAAAATCTTCTGAAACACCTTGTTCCACCAGAAAAAAGCTATTCCAGGTATGGTCAACGAGAGTCAGGATTCGCTCTTTACCCGGTTTGCGTACCCGGATCTTTTTCACATTATCAGCAAAGCGCACATCTACCGGCAAACGTGCAGCCTGAGTACGATTATTTTCAAAAGCAGTACCTGTATACTTCACGACTCTCCAATAAAAACAAATCTGAAATAAAACGGTGTCTCATCAATTATCAGATGAAATAGGTTGAAGCAGGAAATGCACAACAAAACGGTATTCTTCGGTGCGGACCAGTGTATGGATCAATGATTGATCGATATTCATGTAATCGTGGACGATCCGATTACGGATACCGATAACAGCATTCCACCGGGGCAGTTCTTCTGCAGTCAGATACCCCAGGTTGCAAAGATCGGAAAAGGCGTCATAGGCTGAAGTTGGAACAGTTTGTCCTTTTGCCTTGAGTAAATGTTTAGCTTTGCCAATTGCATTTTCGATGAGGACCTGCAGTGCATGCAATACGCCGGCATCCTCCAAAGGATTAAGTGTTTGTTGTGCGGAAAGAATATGGCGTGCCTGATCCAGCAAAGCAGCTTGCTGACGGGCCAGACGTTCAGTTTCACGCTGATAGAGCTCAAACCGCATGACTTGTTTCCCAATGTACCTCTTCAAGTTCTCGCCAGGTGCGAACAAGAAATTTTGCCCAGGCCAATTCGTCGTTGGCGCGCAACAGATGGCCTTCTTCGGCGACCAGCGCGCGCATGGCTAACCGGGCATTGGCCAGATCAACAAGATCGATCTGATTTTCCGGAACGGATAACGCTTTTGCCAAGTGCCGCCGCAAGGTTTCGTGTCGGGCAATTCTTTCCAGTGTTGGGCTTTGTTGCCACAGGATAGCAATATCCCAATCACTATCGG
>JACTML010000028.1 GCA_014584635.1 Nitrosomonas eutropha
GCGCAGGGTGGACGTCCGCCATACCCGACCGAGACGATGGTACGGATCCTGGTGCTCAATTTTTCGTATGTATTTTAATCGTAACGGCATAGCGTACAAGACAATTTTTTTATAAACAGAGACGGCAATGCTGCCAGCTGAAAATTGCTTGATCAGGTACGTGAGGCGGTCAGATATAAATACCGGGCTAATGCATTTGACATGCACACAAATCGGTTGCCATGACATTGGCTCCAATCAGAATATTTGCATTCAAGTGCCTGAGTTCCCGAACATGCATAGTGGTTTTCAAAAATTGTTTCTGTCTGATTCCAGGCTGTTAAGCGGATTTTCAGAGATTAAGAAGCCATGTGGCCGGCGATAAAACGCGAGGATGCCGAAAAAATTGGGGAGCAGTGAGATTTTTTCGTCGTGATTCATGACCTGTCTTTCCAGAATGTTGATTTTATGTTGCCGGCAGAGTTGTTCAAAATCATGCAGAGTGCACAGGTGGATGTTTGGAGTGTCGTACCACTGATACGGCAGGTTGGATGAAACCGGCATATGTCCGGAAGCAACCTGCAAGCGGTTTTTCCAGTAGCCGAAATTGGGAAAGGAGACAATGCCTTCCTTGCCGACGCGCGATATCTCCTGAATGATGTTTTCCGTATTTTTCATTGCCTGTAACGTCTGCGACAGGATGACGTAATCGAATGATTCGTTTTCAAATCCAGATAAGCCGGATTCAAGGTCGCTGTGGATGACGTTGATCCCTTTTTGCATGCACGCGAGAATGTTGTGTGCGCTGATTTCCACGCCATAGCCGCGTACGTTGAGTTTGTTGCTGAGATAATGCAATAGCGTTCCGTCGCCACAGCCCAGATCGAGCACGCTGGATCCCGGTTTGATCCAGGCCGCGATGGTGGCAAAGTCCGGTCGCAATGTCAGGACCGATCTGCTGGTTTCAGTTGTTGTCATATCAGAATAAGAGCCGTTAACCGGTTTTGCTAGATAGAGATGTTATCCATATAGGCACGCACCAGCTGGTGGTAATAGTCATCCTGCATGAGAAAGGAATCGTGCCCGTATGTGGAAGGGATTTCTGCATAACTGACATTCAGCTTGTTGTCGAGCAGTGCTTTGACAATCTCGCGTGAGCGTTCCGGAGAAAAGCGCCAGTCGGAGGTGAATGAAAGTACCAGAAAATTTGCCTGAGCGCGCGCAAATGCTGCACTCAGGTTGCCGTCATAATCCTGTGCCGGATCGAAGTAATCCAGTGCTTTCGTCATTAGCAAGTAGGTATTGGCATCGAACAGATCGGCAAATTTATCCCCCTGATAATGCAAATAGGATTCAATCTGGAATTCCACGTCGTAATTGAATGCAAGCGAACCATTGCGCAGCTCACGACCGAATTTGGTCGCCATGGAATCATCTGACAGATAAGTGATATGACCAAGCATGCGGGCGAGACGCAATCCTCTGCGCGGATGGGTGCCGTGGGAATAATAATCGCCGCCGTGAAAATCCGGATCAGTCAGAATTGCCTGACGCGCAACATCATTGAATGCAATGTTTTGTGCGGTTAATCTGGCAGAAGCAGCGATTACTGCGACATGACGCACTCTTTCCGGGGCATCCAGCGCCAGCTGCATGGCTGACATTCCTCCCAGGCTGCCGCCGATAACAGCGGCAAAACGGTCAATACCAAATTGATCGGCGAAGCGGACGTATGTTTTTGCCCAGTCACTCGTTGTAACCAGCGGAAAATCTGGTCCATAGCGCTTCCCGGTTCTTTCATTGGTGCTGATAGGCCCGGTGGAGCCGTGGCAGCCTCCCAGATTATTAATTCCGATCACGAAGAATTTACGGGTATCGATTGGTTTTCCCGGACCGATCATGTTGTTCCACCAACCGGTATTTTTGGGGTTGTCCGCGTAAACGCCCGCCACATGATGATTACCGGATAATGCATGACAAACCAGAACTGCATTGGATCGCTCCGGGTTCAATTCCCCGTAGGTTTCATAGACGAGTTCGTAGTTATCCAGCACAGCCCCGCTTCTCAAGCTGAGGGGCGTATCAAAATGTACACGTCGTGCCGCGACAATGCCGATTGAATCAGAATCCTGCATGAACATCTGAAAATAATAAAACCAACTGTGGACGTAAAAGGTGAACGCTCATTGTATCTAATTGTGTTACTGAAAATACAATATTCCTTGGGAGAAGGGTGTATTGGCGAGCGAATAATCAGCTGTTCAGCTTTTGCAGCAGGTCGTGAATTTTCTCCGGCTCATCCAGCTTGAGTATCTTTTGTGTCAGGCGAGCGGTATCAGGTAAATGGCTATCTAGCACTTCCCGTTTGACAGTCAGCAGCTGCGTCGGATACATAGAAAACTGCCGCAATCCCATGCCCAGTAACAGGCGGGTATATTTTGCATCTCCAGCCATTTCCCCGCAGATGGAGACCGGTATGCCGGTTTTGGCAGCGCTTTGGATGATTCGGGCCAGCAACCGCAAAATGGCCGGGTGTAAGGGATCGAACAGATGCGCGACGGTTTCATCAGTACGATCGATCGCCAGAGTGTACTGAATAAGATCGTTGGTGCCGATGGATAAAAAATCCAGTTTGCGCATGAACAGTTCAAGACTCAGTGCGGTCGCCGGAATTTCCACCATGCAGCCAATCCGGATGGCTTCGTCGAAAGGCTTGTTTTCATCCCGCAGACTTTGCTTGGCAAATTCGATCATCTGCAGCGTCTGGTCAACTTCCCGGCTGCTGGAAAGCATGGGTATCAGGATTTGCGTATGACCCAGGCTGGAAGCGCGCAAAATAGCGCGCAGCTGCACCAGAAACATACCCGGTTCAGCCAGGCTCATTCGGATTGCGCGTAGCCCCAATGCCGGATTGGGAGCCATACGGTAAGCACTTCTGAGGTTTTTATCCGCACCCAGATCAAACGTGCGAATGACAACGGGAGATCCATGCATACCCTTGATAACCGTGGCATAGGCTTCAAACTGCTCTTCCTCATCCGGCAGATCGTCCCGGTTCAAAAACAGAAATTCGCTGCGAAACAGGCCGATTCCGGTGGCACCGTATTCCTTTGCCCGTTCAACTTCTTGCGGTAGCTCGATGTTGGCTAGCAGCTCAACCGGCGTGCCGTCCCGCGTAACCGCTGCAACAGAGCGAAGGCGCCAGAGTTTGCGTTTCTCCAGCTCCAGCTGGTTTTGTTTCAGGCGATATTCGGCGAGGATGTATTTATCCGGATTGATAATCACAATCCCCTGATTGCCATCCACAATCAGATTGTCGTTTTCGTGGATAAGCTGCTGGGCATGTTGCATGGCCACAATTGACGGAACATTAAGACTGCGCGCAATGATGGCGGTATGAGAGGTTGGCCCGCCCATATCGGTCAGAAAGGCAGAAAACTGGTGCTGCTTATACTGCATGACATCGGCCGGACTTAGATCGTGTGCCACCAGAATATCAAAGCCATCGTGTTTGACTGGTGGCGGGGTGTACCCCGGATGCCCGAGCAAAACTTTCAGAACACGTTCAGTTATCTGGGTAACATCACTTTTGCGTTCACGCAGATAGGCGTCTTCTATTTCTTCGAAGCGCGCAACCAGTATTTCCATTTGCCGGGCAATGGCCCATTCAGCGTTGCATTGCGCCTGTTTGACAATATCCAGCGCAGCCTGGGAAAACATCGGGTCATCCAGCAGCATCTGGTGCAGCTCCAGAAATGCGTTGAATTCGGCTGGCCCGGTTCCTGATGCGGCGGAGTTTCTCAGGGTTTCCAGTTCCAGTCGCACCGTGGAAATTGCGCGATTTAATCGCGTCAGCTCGGCATCAACTTGCTCTTTTGGCAACTGATAATGGGGAATATTCAGCGCAGCGGATGAGGCCAGATGCGCGCGTCCGATTGCAATACCATCAGATACACCAACGCCGTGCAGAATGAAGCTCATTCGCCTTCCCCGAAATAATCGTTGATGAGCGCCTTTAGGGCTTCCATGGCCTGAATTGCATCCGGGCCGGTCGTTTCCAGTTCAACAGCTGTGCCCCTGGTGGCGGCAAGCGTCATCACGCCCATAATACTTTTGGCATTCACCCGGCGGCCACTGCGCGTCAGCCAGACCTCGCTTTCGAATTTTCCGGCCAGCTGTGTTAATTTGGCAGATGCACGCGCGTGCAAGCCCAATTTATTGATGATGGTTACCGT
>JACTML010000220.1 GCA_014584635.1 Nitrosomonas eutropha
CACCAGCTGCTGATCGATTTCACGATCACTCATTTTTCCGGCTGCCAGAGTAAAGAAAATATGGGTTTATTCTATTTGGCAATTCTTAACCTTTTATTTCAGTATGATTCCCGGTTTTAGATAGAATCTTGCCCAGGATCTGTTCAGGGTTTCAATCAAGGAAAGCGAAGCATACTCGAAGTACGTGAGCATGTTGCGCTCAATTTTTACGCCGCAATTGTTCTTCCATGAGGTAGTGAACAGATTTCCGATGTAAGGTCTCAATAGCGCTGACAATTATTTATATTTAGTCTGGTAACGAATAATCATTCAGCACGGATATATCCGTTTTTATCGTAAGGAAATCAAATTAATCTTATGAATTTACCGTATCAATTAACTCAGGTTTAATACGTTCTACTTTCAGCAGATGCAAACGGCGGCTATCCGCTCTGATAACAGTAAAACTGAAATCTTCTATGGTAATCGACTCTCCGTTTTCAGGAAGCCTGCCAAATTCATTGATGACCAAACCACCAATTGTATCAAAGTCCCTGTCACTGAATGACGCACCCAAAGTTTCATTAAAACTTGATATTTCCGCAATGGCTCTGACACGATAATGGCCATCCGTATCGGCAACAATATTGGCATCGTCCTCGTCAAAATCGTATTCATCCTCGATATCACCAACAATTTGCTCCAGCACATCCTCAATCGTAACGAGCCCCGCTACTCCGCCGTATTCATCCACGACAATGGCAATATGATTCCGATTACTGCGGAAATCCTTGAGAAGAATATTCAGTCTTTTAGACTCAGGGATATAGACAACTGGACGCAACATATCGCGTATATTGAAGACTTCTTTACTCGAATAATAACGCAGCAAATCCTTCGCCAGTAAAACACCAATAACCTGGTCCTTACTTCCATCCGTAACAGGAAAGCGTGAATGCGCTGTTTCAATTACAAACGGAATAACTTCCTCAAGTTTTTCATTGATATCAATCGTATCCATTTGTGAACGAGATACCATAACATCACGAACCTGCATTTCTGAAACTTGCATGACCCCTTCGATCATAGCCAGAGCATCCGCATCAATCAGGTCGCGCTCATAGGCCGAGTGCAGCAAGGCAACCAGCTGCTCACGATCTTCCGGTTTGCGTGAAAGCAACGTACTAATATGTTCAAACCAGCCAGCTTTGGAGGAAGTCTCGCTCATGAAATATATACATCAGGAATTAAAAAGAATTGACCGACCCATTTTTATATCACTGCATCACTGAATGACATAAGGATCAGGATAATTGAGTCCGGTGATAATTTTTGTTTCCAGGGACTCCATCACGGCAGCATCTTCATCATTCATATGATCGTATCCCTGCAAATGTAAAACACCATGAACAGTAAGATGCGCGTAGTGTGCCATCAGATCTTTGCATTGCTGCTCTGCTTCTCTGTGAATAACAGGAGCACACAGGACAATATCACCCACCAGAGGAGTGTCATTATGGTATACAAACGTCAATACGTTGGTTGCCGAATGTTTGGAACGAAACTTGCAATTAAGCGCCTCACCTTCTGCCAAATCAACAATACGAATAACAATTTCAGCAGGTTCAGCTAACGCTGCCTTGACCCATTTACGAAACAGCTGCCTGCCGGGAATACCGGTTTTAGCCACCGCAAACTGCACTGTCAACTTAAGTGTTCGTCTGCAACTGGAAATTTCATCAGGGTTCTTTATCAGAGACATATTTTTCGTAGGCGTCCACTATCCGCTGAACCAGTGGGTGTCGAACCACGTCATCAATTCTAAAATGTGTAAATGCTATCCCGTTCACTTTTTTTAGTACGCGTTCAGCCTCAACCAAGCCACTTTTCTGATGTTTGGGCAAATCTATTTGCGTTATATCTCCCGTAATGACTGCCTTTGAACCGAAACCGATACGTGTCAAAAACATTTTCATCTGTTCCGGAGTAGTATTTTGTGCTTCATCCAAAATAATGAACGACTGGTTGAGCGTGCGGCCACGCATGAATGCCAGCGGCGCAATTTCAATCATGCTTTTTTCAAAAAACCGATTGACCTTCTCAAATCCCATTAAATCATACAGGGCATCATAAAGTGGCCGCAGATAGGGATCTACTTTCTGCACCATATCCCCCGGCAAAAATCCCAGCCTTTCTCCCGCTTCTACAGCTGGGCGCACCAGGATAATCCGGCCAACCAGTTCGCGCTCCAGTGCGTCTACCGCACATGCAACAGCAAGATAAGTCTTTCCGGTACCAGCTGGCCCGATACCAAAAGTGATATCGTGCTCCCTGATCTGATAAAGGTAGTTCGTCTGACGAATGGTGCGGCCCTGGATATTGCCGCGACGAGTTATGAGTGGTAAAGACGTTGGGTTGATGTTCTCTGCAGTCCCGTCCGGATCCGCAATAGATGAAGCGGTAATATTTCTGATTTCAACCAATCCCAGCTGTATCTGTTCAATACCAAGATGATGATCTGACTCTTCATAGAACTTTTTTAGCGCACGAACTGCCAGATTAGTTTGCTTGACAGGGCCATAAAGTCTGAAATGCCCGCCTCTGCGTGAAATTACTACATCAAAAGCGGATTCAATTTGTTTGATATTTTCATCCAGTACACCGCATAAATTAACCAAACGCTCATTGTTTACAGGTAAAAATGTCAGTTCGACAGATTCAGGTTTCGATTCTACTGAAAGCGTCATCGCAATATTCAGAACTCCTTATCTGTAACCGGACGAAACAACAAATCAATCGTAACAACATAACCATTATATATTTGAAATTTCGCCACGCAACGTATGTGATAACGCTGCTGTCACCTTGATATCAACAAAGCTTCCTGCCAATTCGGCAGGGCCGGAAAAATTAACGACCCGATTATTGTCCGTTCTTCCGCACAGTTCATTTGGATCTTTTTTGGATGGACCTTCTACCAAAACACGCTGAACTGTATCAATCATGCTCTGGCTAATCATCTGTGCATTCAGCTGTATTTTTTCCTGCAGTTGATACAACCTTGCCAGTTTTATCCGATTGGGTGTATCGTCCGGCAAATCTGCCGCCGGTGTGCCGGGACGAGGGCTATAAATAAAACTGAAAGATTCATCAAATTTCACGTCATCAATCAGTTTCATTGTTCCCTCAAAATCAGCATCCGTCTCGCCTGGAAATCCAATGATAAAATCCGATGATATCGATATATTCGGACGAATTGCACGCAATTTACGGATAATGGATTTATATTCCATTACGGTATAACCCCGTTTCATCGCAGCCAGAATTCTGTCTGATCCAGATTGCACCGGCAAGTGCACATGCCCAACCAGTTTGGGTAAACGCTGATACGCGTCAATCAGGCGTGACGTAAACTCTCTCGGATGAGATGTTGTATAACGAATGCGTTCCAGTCCTGGAATTTCGTGAATGTAATCCAACAATGCGGCAAAATCTATACCCCCTCCCCCGCAGGATTTATCATAGTAGGCGTTTACATTCTGTCCAAGCAGCGTAATTTCCTTGACGCCCTGAATCGCGAGTCCAGCTATTTCGGTCAAAACATCATCCAGCGGTCTGGAAACCTCTTCTCCACGTGTATAGGGAACAACGCAAAAACTGCAGTACTTGCTGCATCCTTCCATAATGGATACAAAAGCAGTTGTTCCTGTTGTACGAGCAGGAGGCAGCCGGTCAAATTTTTCAATTTCCGGAAAGGAGATATCAACTTGTGATTGTCCTGTGCGTCTGCGCGCATCAATCAGTTCCGGCAACCTGTGTAGTGTCTGCGGACCAAACACCAAATCCACAAACGGAGCTCGTCTGACTATTTCAGATCCCTCTTGGCTGGCCACACACCCGCCCACACCAATCAGCAAATCGGGTTTGTTATTTTTAAGATGGCGTACACGCCCAAGATCATGAAAAACCTTTTCC
>JACTML010000109.1 GCA_014584635.1 Nitrosomonas eutropha
ACACCTGAGCAGCGCGCACAAACTCGCCAATGGTGGCGACGAGTAGAGTTTAATATTACCGAATTTATACATAACGCATATCATTATGCAGAAGGGCTGGCACGATTTGAGTCGCGCATTCCGGTTGTGCCTGAAGCAGCTGAGGGGTTGAAGCGAGTGGCGCAGGATCGTTTGCGTTGGCTGGATAATATGTTTGGAAGCGGCCCGTATTTGTGCGGTGAGCGGTTTACAGCAGCTGATATCTGGCTTTATGTGTGGCTGGATTTCGGTCAGTCAGTCAATCAGCCGTTTGATCATAATTTGCCCAATATCGGCCCGTGGTTTGATCGTGTTGCGACACGACCCAGTGCTGAACTGAGCAAGAGCCTGCTCAAAGTTACAATCGGGGAAGGTAGTACCGGGCAGAATTGAATGAGATTAAAGACGCAGCGCGGTATGCCGTATTTTCAGATTCGAAAAGTGACCGATACAGGATGGGTCGAGTTGCATTCGAACCGGAAAGGAGCGAGGTGTCGGTAAGGGTTCGTCATATGGTGCTGTTTGCACGAGCCGACTAGAATTTCGGTCTGTATTGCATTTAATTTGTTGTGCGATGCCGTATGGGCTGGATCAGGTTACTCGCTGCTTTTCTAAAGCAGTGAGTAAAAGTGTGTAGTAATGTGCGTTTGTTTTTATTAAGGAGATAAGCGGTATGGATAAGAAAAGAATAGTATCAATGCTGGTAGTGGTTGGCGCATGTGCAGGTTTGTCAGCGTGTGCAACAACGGGTGAGTTTGAAGCGCTCAAATCCCGTGTGGATACACTGGAATCCAATGTTTCCGCAGCACAATCAGATGCAGCAGCTGCCAGGGCAACTGCCAATGATGCGGTAAATATTGCCAATCAGGCGATGGATAAAGCTAACGAAGCCAATGCACGCTCGATTGATACCGAAACAAAGATTGATCGCATGTTCAAGCGCGCAATGCATAAATAAAGTAATTGTTTTGTAGTTACCTCGGATTCTGGTATTGACTGATAACACCGGGTGTTGTTTTATACTTTGTGAACAGGTGAATCCGGGGTAATTCCCTGTCTGCTTCAGTAAGCAGATCAGCGCTGCGATTGGTTTGCAGAACTCCTTTTATTCTCACATGCTCTGCAGTTTATCCCAGCAGCGTGCAAACGCCTGAAAAATAACCGGATTACGAGAAATGGCTGCGATTTCATGATTCAGCCAGAACGAAGGTTTGGTCCAGTTAAAACTTCCAAAGACTGACCAGGCGCGGTCATTTTCTTCAATCAGTACGAACTTAAGGTGCATAGGCAGTGATTCGGTGTGCCGAATGCGCCTGAAGCGAATGCCGGCGTCGAGCAAGCGCTGCTCCACCTTGGGTGTAACCCGTCTGGCTGTGGCTTCAGCCAGTATCTCCAGATTAATTCCCCGTTGCGCCAGTTTGATCATGACATTAGCCGCATTTTCTGTTCGAATATGTGAGGCAGCGATGCGAATGCGTGCGCTGTCGCCAACATTGTGCAGGAATTGCACAACAGGGTGTTTGTCTATCCGGGGCCAGAAATAAATATCAGTGTCTGTACTGTGAACGTCCCTGTCCGCATTGGTAGTAGAGCGGTAAAACAATCCTGGTGGCGACTGGTGTAACCGTCTTGCATGTTCTATCAGTTTTTCAACCAGCATCGGATCCTTGAGCCCAACCAGAGCGTTGTAGCCACGATTCTGATCGCCAATTTCCAGAATAATTCCGGGGTCGTCTTCCGGGTCGTTGCCTGATGGATTGAATGAACCGATAAAAGCGACCGGTTCCGGGTGTGAGAAACAGTAGAGTTTTTCATGCAGTTGGGGCTTCCACGATTTATCGGAAGGGGATGGCAGACCGGGAATGGTAATCACGCGCAGTGCATCACCAATTCCTTTCTCTCCCTTAAGCAAGGCGATTGCTGCATCGTTGGCGTAAGGAATGCGTGGCCTGCCTTCAAGGCACAAGGTGATATGCACACCGCGTTTCTGTGCCTGAATCAGCGCTTTTGCCAGGCGGATATCGCGAAAATAATAGGTTACCCAATTGATGGATCCGCCGGCAGGTACCGCAGCAATCCGCTCTTCCAGCAGGTTGCGTAACTGGCCGGAAGGGTGATCAGGACCGCCAAAATGGATCTCGGGAAAGGAAGTTGTTTGTGGAGTCAGAACCCTGTTCAGTAAAACCCGCATAATGTCTTGATTTTCCTCCATACCGACCGGGGTTTATCCCTATCGGCTGTTGTATCGTCTTTTTCAGCTTTTATCCGTCCTGCCTGTTCTTCCAGCAAAGCCACGTAGCGTGACAGAACATCAGCGCCGCCAACATGCAGCATTTCGTTGATAAAGCGTTGACGATGTTCTTCTACATAGAAATTATCACAGCCGGCAGTCAGGAATCTGTCGATCTGCAGGTATACATCGTCGCGGCACCGCAATTCCGTTTCCGGCATGTAATATGCATGTGCGGATCGACCGGCATGGAGGTAATCAGCGGCCAGCACCGGTTTTTTAGCTTTGATCGCTTCAAATACAACTGAAGTGGCAAGGTCGATAATGACGTCTGCCCAATTCATCAGGGAAACAGAATGAACACTGTCTTCCGCGATATGCACGTTTGAAAGCCGACGCAGGGAAGAGTCACCGGTTATTGGTTGTCGCCAGCCACTGCGTGTATGCGGCTTGATTATCAGTTCCACACCAGGAAATGCTGCTATCATATTTGTGATTATACCAACTTCTTCCCAAAAGGTAGTAAATTCACGTTTTCTCAGGAACATGACAATCCGCAACCGGGTATCGGGATTGGTATTTAACGGGGAAGGAGGAGACAGCGTAGCCAGTTTGTTTAACCATTCGTCACAGTAGCGCGGCGAACCCAGTACGGCGATCGTCTGATTGCTTAAAAAAGGGCGAAAACGGATGGCGCAAAGCTCGTTTGGTACCACGAGCCTGTCAAATATTTTTGCATCTGCGTATAGCGTATTCGGTTTTATAACCTGTTCATGTTTGCGTATCAGCTGATTGGCATGTGGGCTGTCGCCATGCGGCAGGGAAACTGCTCCCAGTCCGCGTTCTTTTGCCATTGCTACAATGATTTTGATCCATTCGATTGGCACCGGCGAGCTGCTTGTTACCCAGTCGAACGTAATCACGCCTTCCTGATTGCTGCCAAAGGTTCGATCCAGCAAATGTCCGGCTATTTTTTTCCAGACGGGTTCCCGTTTGCGTATATCGTACAGATTGGCCAGAGCTGCAGCGAGCTTGCCTATCAGAAAAATACGCCTTACCCCCTTGATCAGAAGCAGGGTCTGCAAACGCCATTGCATGAATAGCAGAGGGGGTAATACGTCACGAATATGTGCGACACGTACCCGCTCAAGGCTGCCTAAATATTGAATACGATAGTCATTAAGAAATTTTGGACTTCCCAACAGGATGACATCTGCGTGGTGGCCTGATTCGGACCATTTTGAAACAACCGGAGTAATGTGATCGATGTCGTTGTAATGGCGGAGAAAAAACAGCGCTTTCATATTAGATAAATGTGAGGATATGCCAATGTGAGTAGTGGGTTGATGAAACGGACAAAGTGCTGGTTCTGTTACTTGGAATGGAGATCAGGAGTGGAATACCAGCTTGCCTGGTCATCACGAGGAAGCTGTGATCACAGGGACTTTTGACCGGAATGAATCTATGGTTTTTCAGCGGCTGGTATACAGTTTTTCGATCCTGGTCTGATAATGTGCATAGATCTTTTTGCGTTTCAGTTTGAGGGTAGGAGTGAGCATTTCGTTTTCCACTGACCAGGGCTCGGGAATCAGCAATGCCCGATGAATCCTGGCGTAACCGGGAAATCCACTGATCTGTCGGGAGATTTTTTCCAGCACAATTTCTTCGGCGTATTCGTCGTTCGCGAGTGCCTGCGGATCATTCTTGGCATTACAGTGGGTGGCGGCCACTTCCCAGCCACGCTTGCTCAATACCACCAGCGCGCTCAAGTAGGAGCGTCCTTCCCCCACGACCATGACCTGCTCAAAGATCGGGTCCCGCAAAATAGCAGCTTCCATGTCAGCAGGTGGAATTTTTTCACCGGTGGAGGTAACAATAATATCTTTCAATCGACCGGTAATGGTAACTCTTCCCTGTGCGTCAATGTGGGCAGTATCCCCGGAATCGAGCCAGCCATCTTCCGATAAAATTGCGCGAGTTGCCTCCGGATTGTTCCAATAACCCAGCATCACGTTAGGGCCGCGAATCAGCAATGCATCCTGCTCTCCCAGTTTGACTTCCACACCGGGAACAGGTCGTCCAACACTGGATGGAAGGTTATCGTCCAGCCGGTTGGCACACACTACCGGGCTGGTTTCAGTCAGCCCGTAACCTTGCAGGATAGGCAGTCCCAAACCGATGAAAACGCGGGATATTTCCGGTGACAAGGCGGCACCACCACTCATGACCTGCCATAAGCGTCCGCCCAATTTATCCATTATCTTGCGTGCGATCAGACGATCAAGCACAGGCCATAGCAGATGCGCTATTTTCCAGTGAGCACGTTTCTGGCTGTATTCAAAACGACTGTAGCCTGTATTTACCGCCAGTTTGAATAGCAGCCGGGCGATCGCCGGACCTTCAGCCAGCCTGGCTTCTATCCCCGCATAGACTCTTTCGTAAATTCGCGGTACGGAAATCAGGATGGTGGGCCGGATGATCAGTAAATCATCTGCCAGCTGTCGGGTAGAGCGTGCGTAGGCGATGGTGGCACCGCATAACATCGGCGTGTAATAGCCTGCTGTGCGCTCAAAAGTGTGGGATAGCGGTAAAAATGACAGTAATAAATCGTCCGGGGTCACTGTAACAATTTGTGCACAGGCATCGGCATTGGACAGAATATTGTGCTGGCTCAGCATGACACCTTTCGGACGACCGGTCGTCCCTGAGGTGTAAATGATGGTGGCCAGTGCGTGCGGATCATTCTGTACCAGTGGTATGTCTTCTGCTGTTTCCGGCAACCAGTCGGAGGATGCGATAGCACGCGGATCACCTGTCTGATAAATATCTTGTGAAGTGGCGTTCAGGATAACAATGCGTTTCAGTTGAGCTAGCTGTCCGGCAACGCCACTCAGTGCATCCCAGCGCACCATGTTTTCCAGTAACAGCAGGCTGGCTCCGGCATTATCCAGGCACCAGGCGGCATTTTCTGCTCTATCTTCGGTGTAGAGCGGAACCACCACCAATCCTAATCCGAGCGCGGCCTGTTCAAACATAACCCATTGCGGGCAGTTGCGCACCATGATGGCTACCCGATCGCCAGGAGCAAGGTTTTCCCGGGAAAGTGCGGTTTGCCAGCGTTTAACGGCGTTGCCCATGTCAGCCCAAGTATAGTCCAGCCAGGCTTCCCGGGTGACATCATAGTCACGATAGGCAACCGATTGAGGCGAACGTTTTACGCGCTCCCGGAACAAGCCATCGAGCGTTTTTGCGGTATCAATTGAGATCTTGTCCATATGTGTAGTTTTCCGGTTAGGGAGCTTCTGCAAAACAATCTGTCTCGCTAACGTTTTTCAGAAGTTCCTTAGATCCTGCTATTGGCCTGATTGCTTATGGAGAAACTTTCAAGCAGGATTATTTGCCTGCTGCAGGTCAGGCGAAAAATCATCCACCATGATGACGCGACGACGCAAGGTTTTCATTTGTGCGAGTAACGCGGCTTCTCCTTCACTGATAATGCCTTGTGTCAGAGCCTGGTTAACCTGTTCATCTTCATGGGCTGTCAATGTCTTGTCTTTAACTGCCTGTCGCAATCTGGCCTCAACCGGTTCGCAAGCAATCGCGCAAGTCATGGCTTCCTGCAATAATGCCAGCGGATCGTTTTTAGCGGTTGGCAGATACATCCCCGCTGTCAGACGATCACGCGCTTCCCCGGGAGCCAGAATAAGGCGGGCAACCTGATGTGAAAGTGCATCGGAAGGAGGCTGGCAACGCAATCCGCGCGGGAAAACCATCAGGCGTAACAGCCATCGTGTCACTTTCCCTGCCGGGAAATTGAGCAGAAATTCGTGAAACGCCTGTTGAGTGCGATACAGCGCATCCTGCATGGACCAGTGCAGAAACGGCAGATCAGCTGCGGGCCGGCCATCATCTTCAAAACGCTTGAGCGTAGCGGAACAGAGGTATAGTTGGCTGAGCACATCGCCCAATCGTGCGGAAAGCCGTTCACGTCGCTTGAGTGAGCCCCCCAGCTTCAGCATGGCCACATCGGATAACAACGCAAAAGAAGTGGAAAAACGTGTCAGCTGGCGATAATAATCCAGCGTTTCGCTGGCAGCATTTTCCGGAATGGTTTTAATCAGGCGCTGACTGATACCAAAAGCCAGGCTGCATAATGCGTTGCGCAAGGCGAAAATGATATGTCCGGTCAGTGCTGCATCAAATTCCTGCAAACTGCGTTTCCGGTTTTCGTCCCAGGTGGCGTTGATTTCCCGCAAGGTGAAAGGATGCGCGCGGATTGCCCCCTGTCCAAAGATAATCATGTTGCGCGTCAGAATATTGGCGCCTTCCACGGTAATGCCCACTGGTGTTTGCTGATAGGTGCGCGCCAGATAGTTGGAGGGGCCCAGACAGATTCCCTTGCCTCCGTGAATGTCCATGGCATCGTTGATGGCTTGGCGGCTGCGTTCAGTCAGGTGATATTTGACGATCGCCGAGATCACGGATGGTTCTTCTCCCTGATCAACCGCTCCGGCTGTCATGACACGCGCTGCGTCCATCATGTAGGTGTTCCCAGCGATACGAGCCAGCGCTTCTTCCACCCCTTCAAAATAGCCAACCGGTAATCTGAATTGCACGCGTACCCGACCATAGGCGCCGCTGCTCCAGGCAGACAGTTTGGCTGCGCCAACGCCGGTGGCTGGTAATGAAATCGATCGTCCGACGGATAAACTGTTCATCAGCATACGCCAGCCTTGTCCCATCTTGTCCTGTCCGCCGATGATCCAATCCATGGGAATGAAAACATCTTTTCCACTGTTGGGTCCGTTCTGGAAAACGCCATTGAGCGGAAAATGGCGGCGGCCGATGGTGATGCCAGGGGTGTTGGTCGGAATCAGTGCCAGTGTAATACCGATATCCTTTTCACCACCCAGTAATCCGTCCGGATCGTGTAACCGGAATGCAAGCCCCAGCAGGGTGGCAACTGGCCCCAGTGTAATGTAGCGTTTTTCCCAGTTGATGCGTATGCCCAATACGTCAGGCTGGCCGTTAAATTCAGCACGGCAGACAATACCTGTATCTGGAATCGATCCGGCATCTGACCCGGCCTCTGGTCCGGTCAGGGCGAAGCAGGGGATTTCAGTCCCGTTTGCCAGGCGCGGCAGATAGTAGTTTTTTTGTTCCTCTGTCCCGTAGTGCAGCAATAATTCGGCCGGGCCGAGTGAATTGGGCACCATCACGGTAACTGCTGCGGTGTTGCTGCGCGAGCTGATCTTCATCACGATTTCGGAATGTGCCAGCGCGGAAAAACCCAATCCGCCGTATTCCCTGGGAATAATCAGTGAGAAAAAACGGTTTTCACGAATAAACTGCCAGACTTCCGGCGGAAGATCATGCCGTTCATGTGTGATATGCCATTCATCCAGCATGGCGCACAATTGTTCAACCGGGCCGTCAAGAAAAGCCTGTTCTTCCGCAGACAGCGTTGGTTTGGGATAGGCCAGCAGTTTGTTCCAGTCCGGTTTGCCGCTGAATAATTCGCCTTCCCACCAGACTGTTCCGGCATCAAGCGCTTCCTGCTCGGTTTGCGAGATTTTGGGCAGTAATTTACGGAAAGCCCGCAAGGCGAGACTGGAAACAATATTGCGCCGCAGAAACGGCACTGTGAATAACGCTGTGATGAGGATAAGCAGCGCGACGAATAGAAGCAGAACTAACTCGAACATGGCTTTCTCCATGAGTTTTTAGTAATTATCTACTACTACACTACCCGAGAATAGGATGCTGTCAAGATTTTGTTTGTTCAGAATTCTGTTTTTTTGCAGGAAATTTTAGGGAAAAAGATTTTGCTGCCGAGAACTGTCTGAATATCGGATCTGATCCGCATCTGAAAATTTATCTGAAGGTTTGTACCGGTAAAGCTGATTAACTGTCTGGCAACCCGGCCAGATAACCGGATTGCCAGATAGTCAGTGAATGCTGTTGCTTCAGGATGGATTGCGATGGTTATCCAAACTATAGCCACTCGCACCGTGTACCGCCAGCAGAATGAAACCACCTGCAATGGCTATGTTCTTGGTAAACATGATCAGCTGCATCTGATCAGCAAGGTTATTATGGAAAATTGCTGCAGCTGCCAGTGAAAATAGCGCTAATGCAACCGCTACCAGGCGTGTTTGCCAACCGAGAATGATTGCCAGGCCTCCACCTGCTTCCAGCAGAATGACCAGCGGCAATAATGCACCTGGTATACCCATTGCTTCCATATAACCTTGTGTATCAGCGTAGCCGGATATTTTGGAAATACCCGCCAGCAGAAATACCAGTGCCAGCAGCAGGCGAGCTATGAATTCACTTATTTTTTTCATTTGAGTCTCCTTTGTTGAATAACTGGTTTATTGCTTGCGTTTTACCCATGCGCGATCACGCACAAACTGGTTGGTTTGGTAATCCAGCAATGCCTGATCGATTTCTTCACGAGTATTCATGACAAAAGGACCATGTTGCACGATGGGCTCATGCACCGGTTTGCCGCTGACCACAATAAAACGCGCACCTGCTTTTCCGGCAACGAAATCGAAAGCATCTTCCTCTGCGTCTGCTGCGACCAGCGAATGCCGGGCTACATTTTGTCCGTTAAATTGTCCATTGCCCTCAAATACATAGATGAAGTTCGTGTGTTGCTTTGGTAACGGATGCTGAAAATTCCGATCGGGCTGCAGGGTGACATCGAAATAATCTACCTGTGTCAGATCATCCTGAATCGGCGCAACAACTTCGTTGAAGCGGCCAATCAGTACTTTCAGCCGGTAATTTCCGGTTTCTATCACCGGAAAGGCTTCAGCAGGAAATTCCTGATATTCCGCATGATCCATTTTGTTGACAGCGGGCAGATTGATCCACAGCTGAAAACCGCGCAACAGACCATTTTCCTGTTTCGGCATTTCTGAATGAATTACGCCACTGGCAGCTTTCATCCATTGTGCCGCGCCCGGCCCGAGATTGCCGGTATTGCCCATACTATCCTGGTGTTGCATGTGGCCATCCAGCATGTAAGTGAACGTGACAAACCCCCGATGCGGATGCGGTGGAAAACCGGCAATATAATCATTCGGGTTGTCGCTGCTGATGTGATCCAGCAATAAAAACGGATCGTAATTGCGCAATGCTGCTGTGCCAATTGTGCGATGGACAATTACGCCGGCACCTTCACGCACAGCAGTTGCCGGAATAATTCGTGCGGTATTCACGACTGTATTCATCATGATTCTCCTCATGAAAACATTGTTTGATGTGGAGCCCGTTCAGTTTTGCTGGATACTGAGGTCTTGAACAGGTTCCGGGATGAGGACTATTATCTTCGTTGTTATAATAAGAATAAAGATCATTTTAAAGAAATAATTGTTCTTATAAAAACAACAGTGCAAAACTATGGATCGCCTGGAAAATATGAATGCATTTGTGCACATTGTGGAGGCGGGCGGTATCAGTGCGGCTGCAGAGCGGCTGGAAGTGGCAAAATCTGTAATCAGCCGGCGGTTGAAGGAGCTGGAAGCCCATCTGGGTGTGCAGCTGTTTCATCGTACCACGCGCCAAATGAATCTTACCGATAGCGGCCGTGCCTTTTATGAACAGTCTGTCCGTATTCTGGCTGATGTGCAGGAAGCAGAACATGCTGTTTCCCAATCACACGGTGCCCTGAAAGGTAATTTGCGCGTGGCAGTTCCACTCAGCTTTGGTCTGATGCATCTGGGACCGGCCATCACCGAATTTTTGCAGATGCATCCGGCGATCAGGTTTGATCTGGATTTCGATGATCGTCAGGTGGATTTACTGGCAGAAGGTTTTGATCTTGCCATCCGCATTGCCAGTTTGCCTGATTCCAGCCTGATTGCCCGTCGCCTGGCGCCAATCCAGGCGATTATGTGCGCCAGCCCTGCTTACCTGGAGCAAATGGGGGTCCCTCGTACACCGGGAGAGCTCATCCGACATCGTTGCCTTGCTTATAACCTGATCAGCAATAGCGATAACTGGAGCGTTTACGATGCCACGGGGCAGCTGATTAAAACCAGAATCACGCCCTATCTGAAAGCCGGTAACGGCGAATTTCTGCGCGATGCTGCCATCGCCGGACTGGGCATTGTGCTGTTACCGGCTTTTATCGTTTATCGGGAAATTGAACGCGGGACGCTGCTTCCGATATTGACCGACTACCACTATCCGCAATTGGCAGCCTATGCTGTTTATCCACAGACTCGCCATCTTTCACGGCGTGTTCGGGTATTTATTGATTTTCTGAGCGGGCGTTTTGCGGAAAAACCCTATTGGGATACCTGCTTGCAGCATGAAAAGATACACATAAACTTGACAGACAATCCAAAGCTGTTTTAATGCTGTTTGGATAAATGACAAAAGGGTTAAACGTGAAACATAATAATCTGCAGCTATCAACGGGTATTTTTTTTACGGCTGTACTGTCATTGGGGCAGACAGCGCAAGCTGATCCGATCGTGATTCCCAATCTGATCCTTGGTGGCAGCCAGACAATCAGCATGGATACGGATACTGGTGTTGTTATTGTCGGTAATTCAGCTACTGGCAATGGTTCGCTGAAAGTTCAGGATGGTGCAGCCCTTGGAAATGGCTATAGCCCAACGAGTGGTGGCGATATTGATGGTGTGCCGTATGCCGAAGGAAAGGGTTATCTTGGTTTTAATTCCGCTTCCAGCGGCCTAGCGACTGTTACCGGTGAAGGCAGTCTGTGGGATAACTCAGGGGGAGATTTGTATGTTGGCTACCAGGGACAGGGAACACTTGCAGTAGAAAACGGAGGCACTGTTTCCAGTGAAGGGGGCTTTATTGGAACATACAGTGGCGCCAGCGGCTCTGTGACTGTTACGGGTGAAGAGAGCCGTTGGGATAATGTGAATCTTTACATCGGCGGAACGGATTCAGGTGTAGGCGGCCAGGGCAATTTGACCATTAATGAGGGAGGTGTGGTATCGGTTTTTGACAATACGACTATCTGGTCTACAGGCAGTCTTTCCGGTAACAACGGTATTCTGGATGGAAATGTCAGTAATTATGGCTCGATCAGCCCGGGGAATAGCGTTGACCCGATTGGTGTGCTGACAATTACCGGTGATCTCATGCTGGAAGATAGCAGCACACTGATGTTCGATATTTTTAACCCGACAGAATACGACCAGCTTCTGGTTGAGGGAGATTTTACTGTTGGCGGTTTGCTGGATCTGAATTTCGACAGCTTTACTCAACCCGCTTCTGAGACAGCTTACAATCTTATCTACGTAGGTGGAAATGTGGATGGCGCCTGGGGAGGAATTAACGTTTCCACTGGTTTTGATTCCAGCTTGTTGAGCTACAGCTTTGTTAAAAGTGACCATGCTGATTACGCGCAGATGCTGCGTCTGATTGTTGCAGGAGTGGATGATTCGGAAAATTCCGTTCCGGAACCTGCTTCCATACTGCTGCTTGGGCTGGGTGGCATCATGTTGCAGTGGCAGCGACGTTACCGCAGCCGTAACGGTTGAATCTGCTTGCGTATCAGGTCAGGCGTGCCATAATCGAATCTGTCTTGAAACAGAAAGAGGAGGTTACATCCGATTATGCCAACCAGTTATGACGTCAGATTGCTGAGAAGAAAAGAAATAGCCGAAGGGACCATGGAGTTTACATTGGAGAAGCCACTGGGTTTTGAATACCGTGCCGGCCAGTATGGTGATCTGGTTCTGCCGCCGTCCACCGGACTGGATGACAGCAACAACAAACACGGTTTTTCGTTTGTGAGCGCGCCATTTGAAAACACATTGCGGATGGCCACGCGCATGCGGGATTCGCGCTATAAAAAAGCAGCCGCCCAGGTTCCCGAAGGAACCATGGTGCAGTTGCTTGCGTTGTGGGGAGATTTCACACTGCAAAAGAATGAAACGATTCCGGCTGTATTTATTACCGGCGGTATCGGTATTACTCCGGTACGCAGTATTATTGCCCAGGCGACGCACGACAGGACAAATCACCGGATTACACTGATTTATGCCAACCGGACGCCGGCGCAGGCAGCGTATACCGATGAATTCAAACAGCTTGCAGCTGAAAACAGGAACTTTAATTTTGTGCCGGTGTATACCTCCACCCAGGGACATGTCAACGCCGAACTTATCAGGCAGCATGTGCCGGATGTTGCCACGCCACGCTACTATCTGTCCGGTCCGGAGGGAATGGTCAAGGCCATGCGCGCATTATTGATAGAAATTGGCGCTGATGAAGACAACATCAAAACAGAAGAATTTGACGGTTATTGAAGAAAGCTTTAAACAAGCGTGCAGCTTGTGATCTGCTTTTCGTTTATCCGGCCAGCGCGCCTGTGACGTTGAGTGGCGGAAAGCAGTGGCTGCCTGGATAAGTTCCGCCTGTTTTCTGTGAGAAAACGTGATCCCGGATAAGCGTTTCCACTGCTTTGCCAAAAGTAACCAGATCCGATCGTTGCAGCATGGCGCAGTATTTGCGGGTGCGCTGACAGTATCGTCTGACAGCGAGAAAATCCGTATGGTTAATGCAATCTACCGGGCAAATTACGATATTTACTCGGTCCAGCAGGGCGTACAGACAATCTGTATTATTGTGCACACCGCTGCGAAATATCATGAGATGTCCGCCCGCAGCTTCAATCAGACGATGATAGTCTGCATAAAGTGCAGCGCGTCCTCCGATGCATAGAATGGACTGATCCGCAAGCAATCGATCGTCAGCTTCGGGATAATTAATCGTCGGGCAGAGGGAAGATAAGGGTGATCGACCGGTCTTGATCCATGTCGTCCGGTAATCCCTGAATATCATCGGGTTGTTTTTATGCAGATGGTGGTGCGCAGAACTATCAGCGTGTAAAGATTTCCACGACAGACGTCGGAATATTCTTCTGGATATGGCACGGAATAACACGTTGCGTATCGTGTTAATCCAGTGATGTCGATGTTGTAATGCAGCGTATGGCAGCTCAGGTACTGATGTGTCTTGGCTGATCGCCGCCGGTGCTGTTTTTTTCAGAAATTTCATAGTCGATCCTGTTTCAGAAAAAAAGCTGGCTTGCCCGGGAGGAATGGGCTGGCTTGCCGTTACAAATCACTGGGAGAGGAGAGAGAACTACCAGTGATTACCAGAAAAGCAATATTCAGCTGTGAATACAGTGAGCCAAATGCGTTGCTGATTACTTTGTCAGAATCAGCTTGTTGTTACGTGTCAGGCGTAAATGATACTGCTCACCCTGATGTTGAATGAGTATCTGGTTGCTGTTCCCGAATAGATCTTCACTGCTGATCAGCTTGATCGGAAACGATGCTAACTGCAAGACAGATTCATCGCCAGATCCATACTCTTTGTGACATGAGGTATCGATTAAATTCATGCTGTACTCCAACTGAATTCTTAAATGAGAATGATTATCATTATAACAATTAAAATAATTTGTGCAAGTATTTTTATTAAAATCAGTTGCAAGTTTGTTATTTTTAATCGCGTGCCTAAAACTGGTACGACACAGCCAGTTTGTAATTACGTCCGGGATCTTTCAGGACATTCAGGTGGCGGCGATAATCTTTATCGGTCAGGTTATCGATGCCGAAATCAAGGCGGAATCCTTTCGCCGGGCCGCTTTGTGGTGACCAGGTCAGTGTCAGATCGTGAAGTGTATAGCCAGGAGTAGGCGTTCCCCCTGTTGGTACCCGGTTCTGCGCGGAAACAATACTGCTGCGCCAGCCCAGTGAAAGATCGTAGGTTGGCCAGTTCAACCCGGCCAGGACGATCCACTTGTCCGGTTGCACGTTGGACAATACGCCGCCGTCTGTACGATTGTAACCACGTGTCTGCGCGTAGGAGAAACCGGTATAGGCGTATTTCATTGCATAGTTGGCTTCGATTTCAAACCCTTCCAGTACAGCGTCATGTACATTATCGCTGCTGGTTGTCCCGCCCCGACCGGGATTGCCCGGAATCGGATAAAAAACGAAATCAACCATCAGATCAACAAAATCTTTCACCTTGTTATGAAAATAGGCGCCGCGAACGGTCAGTTGGTCGTTCGCGTACAACAAGTCTGATTTTTGTATACGTGCGCCAATTTCCTTGTTAAACGCGGTTTCCGGTTTCAGGTTCGGATTGGGGGTGAACAGATTAGCGCAACCCGGACCGCAACTGAAATGCGTGCCGGTGGTGAACAGTTCGCTCAGGGTGGGGGCGCGGAATGCTTCGCTATAGCCACCGATAATGGAAAACCAGTCGGTTACCCGGAGTGCGCCGCCCAGTTTGAAATTGACGCGGTTGTTTTTATTGCTGCTGGTGGCAATTCCATCTGCCTGACTATCATAATGATCCCAACGTACACCCGGAGTAAGTGACAGACGATCCCATAAAGTGATTTCATCTTGCAGGTAGATGCCAACAACGTCGGTACTGCCGCGCGGAAATTCAGGGCGTATCGCGCCATTGCGCTTGCCTTTTGCCTCGTTGTGATAATAATCAACACCATAGGTAAATAACTGGGTGGCGAATTCGCTCAGATTCAGGCGCGAGCTGTTGTGTGCGTTAACGCCGGTGGTGGAAAAATCGGTTTCGTCCCGTCGCCGGTCAAACAGCCGTTTTTCCAGGCTGTACGTTGTGTTGTGATAGACCAGTACTTCCGGGTTCAGCCAGGTGTTGTTCGCATTCTCGTAGCGATAACGCAACGTGTAGTTGCGCTGCTCGGTATCTCGGTCTACCAGTGTATTCGGCGTGGCGGCAGCTTGTGAGTTGGAAGGTACTTCTCCGGACTGGTCAAACGTCTGGGCAGAAAACATGAACTGGTGATCTCCCGGAGTCCAGTTGAACTTGGCCAGACTGGCATAGGATTCAAAGCGGGAATGTTGCAGTTTTGAGCCATCGCCATGACGGATATCGCTCGCCGCATTGCGGTAAGAAAAATCCAGCAGATAATCAAATTGTTCACCAAGCAGGCCATAAGCACTGATACCGGGAATGTACTGCTCGTTCATGCTTTGGAAGCCTCCTCTGATTTTTACACCAAAGCGTTCATCAGGCCGCAGCAGATCGGTTGCATCCAGTGTTGTGAAAGAGATTACCCCGCCGAGTGCGCCGCTGCCCCATGTGGTTGAAGCCGGGCCGCGCATGACATCCACCCGTTTGAGCAGGGAGGGGTCCGTAAATATCCGGGCGTTATGTCCCCGATTAAAATCCTGTCTGGCACCATCCAGCAGAAACAGGATACGGCCGTCCCCCATGCCGCGTATCACCGGGTTTAGCCCCAAATTGCGCGGACCACCTCCCAGTTCAACGTTGGGCAGGTAGCGTAATACGTCGCTGATGTCGGCAGCTTGTCTGGTTCGTATTTGTTCAGTATCAACCACACTGATGGATTCAGGAACTTCATTGACCTTGCGGCTGGTACGGGTGGCAGTAACCGTAATTTCCTGCAGATTGGCAGAAGCCAGCTCCTGTCCTGTTGAAGGGCTGATCTGCTGGGCGTGGGCGGTGGTATAAAGGGTCAGTGCACTTGTAATTGTTAAAAAATGAACCCCGGATATAACCAGGGAGTGTTTAAGCCTGAATGGCATGAGGGCTTCCTCCAGAAATTTATATGTTTCTGGCTGGCTGGCGGAATGCTGGCTGACTGTTTTATTGGTATAAGATTGTTTTTTAATTGGCTATCATCTGTTGTTTTTGCTGGGCTATACCCTGCTGGATCTGTTCTTCTACCCATTGGGTAAACAGTGGGTGGGGCGCGAAACCTTCTCCCAACTCAAATCTCAATCCATTGAGAAAACGTTTCTCTGGTCCGGTACCGGTTGTGCGTGCCGGGATAACAATGGCTGTTCCTTCCTGTTTATCAGCTTCGGTCACCATGGCCCTGATTTTCTTGACCCACGGCTCGCGTTTCTCCGGCCAGTCTTCGCGCCAGGTACCGGTTTTAAAAGCCTTGAATTTTTGTCCACCGTTATTGCTCATATAGCGGGCAATGCTTTCCAGTTCCCGCAGCCATTTTTCATTTTGCTGATCGTCCCGGGCGCCGTGAGCTGTCAGGATGACGGTTTCTTTAGCTGGATCTCTGGAAAGTGCCAGTACGCGATCAAATAATGCCCGTGCGAACAATGGGTTATCTTCATATCCGCCTGTCCAGAAAACCGGCAAGGAGGTCAGAATTCTGGCTGGCGGGATGTCGGGCTGGCCGTGGTGGCCGTGTCCGCTGCCTTTGTTTGAATCGTGTGAATCCTGTTGGTTTTCGATATCCAGGCCGGTCAGGTAGCTGATTTCCTGGCGAAAGGAATGGCTGGTTGCATAAGCGCTGACAACAATGGCTGTCTGGGCGCCACGCTGCTCCAGCTTACGCAGTGCGCGCTCAATGGTGAAAGGATCTGCCATGGAAAAAGCGTACTCGATCTTGTAACGATCCGTCAGCGGCTGTACCGCTGTACGCAAATTTTCGTTCCAGTGGAAATCGGCGCCGTGGGCAAACAGAATGACGCCGATATTTTCTGCAACCAATGGCAGGTTGCGATTGGCTTCCCGCTGCATCCACATGGTCAGTTGCTGAGGTTCGATACCGGAACGGCCCAGTGCGGTATTTTTGGGCAGAAACCATTGCAGGCGACTTTCCAGTGACATCATGTGATCGTGTTTGGGGCCCAGGGCGAATGGAATAACCTGACTGCTGACACCTTTGCCAACCGATTTCAGGGATGCGAGCGTATTGGAAAGTTGCCGTTTTACTTTGTCAGCATAATTTTCCGGTGTTTCATCTTCTTTTCTTTCCGGAAGAATCAGCACATTGACTGATCGGAAGTGGATGTCTTGTGCTGCCTGTTTGGCAATGCGCTTCCAGTCGTCATACATCGCCCGCCGATCCTTGTCCTCCTGCGCGCCGTACCCCACTACCAGCAGATGCTGATGATCAGCTGCTGCCATAGTGCGTAACTGGGAAGCGAGTGCTTCAACTGCGAAATAGCTGGATCCGTAAGGATGGGCAAAAACAGTGGGAACAATTTTGTTTTCCTCCGTGATCAGAGTGCGAACCAGCTGGTAATGTGGCTCCGCCGTAGAGATAAACAGAGGCAATACCACAATGCGATTGATTTTCTGGCTGTAAAGATGATCAAGCGCCAGTTTCAATGTTTGCCGGGTACGATCATCCGTTACCAGTACCAGTGCTGCCGGATGATCTGCTGCAAATGATGCAAATGCATCGCGGATTTCTTCGTTGCCGACAAATCCACGGTCAGCTGCCACTACCAGGAAGCCGGTCTGGCTGGGTGAGTCCGTATCGGCTGCGTATATCTTTCCGGTGCCCAGCAGAACAAATGTCAATAAATAAAGTGATATAACAGTTTTTACTGTTTTAACTCCCAAAAACATACTTTCTCCGTGTTGTAGATAAAAAATAAATAGGGACAGACTATTCAACAGAAATAGCGGGGCGGCTGCGTTACGGTTTCAGGTGGCTGGATGGATTGAGCAGTTGATACTGGCTTTACCCGTTGTGATTTTTGTCAGCGCTGTTGCAAAACTGGAGATCCCTGTTCCCTTGAAGAGCAGACAGGGTTTGCGTCCCAGGCGGCAAAGTCTTTTGATCTGATAGTAGGCAGCATGGCTGACACAATCGGTTGGACAGATTACGGCTGTGGCACCGTATACCATCTCCGGTAAACGGGATAATGCATCTTCCTGTCCGCCATCGTGATGTGATAATTTGAGACCGAGCTGTCTGGCAAGTGCGCGATAGTGTGGTACCAGTGCGGATCGACCGCCTACGCACAGAATGCAGTCATGGCTGTTGACGCCAGTGGTGGTCTCGGCTGTTTCCTGTTCGATCGTTTCGCTGGAATTAAGCGCCAGCAGTAAATTTTCAAGAGCGTTGCGCTCGGCGTGCAGGGTGTCGCGTTCGCGATAAAGCTCGGTCAGGCTGTGGCAGGCATTTTTAAGGGATTGCTTGAGTTCACTGACCTGCGCGAGCCGGATTCGCAATTGCTCATTTTCTGTTGTTACTCGCATCAGGCATTGGCTCATTTTCAGCATGGCCTGGCTTGATTCCAGTTTTTTTAGTTGCTGGCGAAGCGCTTCATTTTCACGCTGGAATTGCTGCAGTTGCCTGATTTCATTGGTGGCTTGTTCTAGCCGCTGGCGTAAGCGCAATTCGGTTTGCGCGTGTTTTTCCCTGGCCTGCTCCAGTTGTCCGGCCAGTTCCTTCAACTGTTGTCCGTTTTCACTCAATCGGCTCTGCGCAGCGGAAAGCCCGGCAACTGCTTCATGCATATGCATGTGGATCCTGTCATGGATCTGCTTTCTGCTTGCAGAACTGATTCGCTTGTGGGTGAGGGCTGCCCAGAGTGCACCGGCAACTCTTCCGCTGGCAAACCTGGTCTCCCAGAGTGTCAGTACCTCGTCATCGGTTTTGACAGCATCAAATTGCCTGATCTGGTTTGCATACAATCGATCAAGGTGCTTGTGGATCGTTTCTGATACCGGGTTGCGGGAAGTAATGCGGCAGACTGCTTCTACATGCAGATCATGTGCATCGCTGATCGCTGCCTTGAAATCAAAACGTTTGGCAAAACGCTCAAGGTCTGCAGCAGGCAAGCAAAGCCCGATAACCGGACAGTGATGGATTTTGTCCAGATCCCAGAGTTTTGTGCGTTTTATGGGACGGGGAGACAGATCGATTTTTATGTTTTCTGCTGATTGGGTTTCGGACGATGAGGTATTGATTTTCGGCTGTCGCTGAATGACAGGTGCAAACATCACAATCTCCTTATGATCTGAATATTGATAATGGTAATAATAATTATTATCATTAAAACAATCAACATTATTAGCTGTTGATGATGGATTCACCCTGAAATATTGTGTAATCATGCGAGGTGCGACAATTTGTCGCATTGTTATGTCTCGTGGCTCGGCTTATGATCGGGCTGCTTGAAGAAGTGCGAATCGATTACGCCTGAGGCGCGCCGGGTGGCTTTGTTGATTCGCAGAATGTTTTCAAATAATGATAAAAGATCAGGGCTAAGGGAAAAATGAAGAAATACAAAGTGGTTGACAGAAAAATACGGCGTAAACCATTGACTGTATCAGTGGCAGGTGCATTGGCTGTGATGACATCAGCCTGGGTACAGGCGCAAAGTACGGATGAGCCAATACAGCTGGAAACAATCCAGGTGATTGCACCGGAAGTTGAGCCCGCCATCACGGTGTTGAGTTTGCCGGAAGCCAAGCGCGCCCTGCGCCAGATTCCGGGAGGCGCCAATGTTATCGATAGCGAAACCTATTCCACCGGCCGTGCATCTACTTTGCAGGACGCGCTGGGTTATTCACCGGGGGTATTTGCGCAATCGCGTTCCGGTGCTGAAGAAACACGTTTGTCAATTCGTGGCTCTGGTATTCAGCGCACTTTCCATTTGCGTGGTGTCAAGATTTTGCAGGATGGATCGCGGCTGAATCTGGCCGATGGTGCCGCAGATTTTCAGTCGATTGAGCCATTGGCCGCACGTTATGTTGAAGTGTTTCGCGGTGGCAACGCGCTGCAGTATGGCGCCACCACGCTCGGGGGGGCGATCAACTTTGTGACGCCAACCGGTTATGATGCCGAGCGTATCAGGGTGCGGGGCGAGGCGGGCAGTTTCGGCTATAACCGGCTGTTTCTTTCTTCCGGTGGGGTACATGGTTCATTGGATTATTTCGCCAGTGTTTCCCGCTACAGTCAGGACGGCTTCCGTAACTGGGCTGAACAGGAGAACTGGAGAATGTTCAGTAATGCGGGCTATCGCATTACACCCGATCTGGAAACCCGGTTTTATCTGACTTATACCAAATCCAATACCCATATTCCAGGTAACCTGACGAAAGCGCAGTTGAAAGATAACCCTAAGCAGGCCAATGCGGTGAGCCTTGCAGGTAGGCAGGCGCGTGATCTTGATCGGATTCGGGTAGCCAATCGTACCGTGCTTAAACTGGGGGATAATCAAAAGCTGGAGTTTTCCGGATTCTATTCACATACGAATTTATGGCACCCGATTTATCAGGTGCTGGATCAACCCACAAACGATTATGGGGTAGCGTTGCGTTACATCAACGAAATGCCGGTAGCGGGGTATCGTAATCGCTTTGTGCTGGGCTTTGAGCCCAGCTGGGGTGATGTCATGGATAACCGTTTTGTAAATATTCGCGGTAATGCCGGTGCGCGTACTGCCAAATTTGATCAGCACTCTAGTACTTACGATGTTTATGCGGAAAATCAATTTTATCTTCTGCCAGAATTATCGCTGATTGCGGGTGGGCAGTACACTTACACAACACGCAAGCAGAAAGATTTATTTATGGCTGGCGGAATAGATCAAAGCAAAAGTAAAA
>JACTML010000039.1 GCA_014584635.1 Nitrosomonas eutropha
AAACCCTCATCAAACTCCCCACCTGGCCTTATCATCGTATCGATGAACTCCTCCCGTTTACTCCAGAACTCATTCAATCATTTAGCCAGTAAACTTAAAAGATGGGGGCGCTGGACGGTTACTATTCTTTTCTCCATTTGTAAAGCGTAACATCCGATACGCCAGTTTCTTTACACAATTGTGAAACAGATACCGCATTGGGTGGCATCATCTTCTTGATTACTGATTCCTTAAATTCTTTCGAATAGCTCTTTTGCATCATCTCCTCTCGCTTCGCCCTTCAACTTTTTAAGTTCCAACTGCAGCGAAAGGTATCCTGACACATGGGGCCCTGGAACTCTGGAGCAAACGCATACTAACCGCCCAAACCATCGAAGAAGTATTTGCTGATTAGTCTGCATTCTTATTTCTGGATCGCCACAATCCTATGGATTTCGCGATGACGATGTAAAAAGTCGTCCTTGCGAGAAGGCGTAGCCGACGTGGCAACCCAGTCGTTGGGAAGCAATCCAGTACAACCGTTTCAACAGAGGAAAGCTTTCGCTTTTGTGTATCTTGCTAATGTTGTCGCTGATCTTGCTGCATCCATTCCGTAATCGCACTTTATATAGAGCGATTAATAATGCGTATAATGAAATTTTGTAACGTACTATTAAAAGGTTGAAAAATGAATGCTATTAATGCAAACGATCTCAAAACCAGAGGCATTGCTGCGATCGAAGCGCAACTGGAGGAGCAGCCGGAAGCGATGATCGCTGTGCGAGGCAAAGATCGCTACGTCGTCATGCAGCTGGAGCATTACTATTATTTACGAGAGTGTGAATTGACTGCCGCGCTGGCAGAAACGCGAGCAGACCTGGCTGTCGGACGTTATGAGCAGGCATCGCCGGAAGCGCACCTAGCACGGCTGAATACCCTGAAGTAAACAGTGGGTTATTCCTTGATCTTTACGGATGCTTATAACCAGCGTGCCGCCCGCTGGTTAAAACATCATTCTGATTTGCGTGCACAATATTTGAAAACGCTGCAAATTCTCGAAGCAAATCCCTATCATCCTTCCCTGCGGTTGCATGCATTAAGCGGCAAACTGCAGGGAATACATGCCATTTCAATTAATCTTTCTTATCGGATTACACTGGAATTCCTGATCGAGGATAAGCGAATTATCCCAATCAATATTGGAAGCCACGATGTTGTTTATTAGCTTGTGAACAAGATGAAGGAGTGGTTTCCCGCATCCGGGTTTTACCTTGAACACAGCAAGAAAACGCTTCGTTGCACGGGGAAAGGTGAAAAAGGCGAGGGATGGCAGCGTGTTCGCTGCCTGGCTGTCTACTACGCCTCGCCATTGAACAGCAAGCCTTGAATTTTTCCCAGCGCGCTGGCAATTTTAATTGCCTCTTCTGAAGGAATCTGGCGAATCACCTCCTGCGTTTGCATATCCACGATTTTGACCACCGTTTTGCCAGTGTCCTCATCAATGGAAAATTTCAGATTTTGTGTTAGCGCCTGCGTAAACCGCTGAATCTGCGCAACCGCTGCTTCCACCTGCTCCGGCTTGGTTACCTCACTCTTGGTTGGCTCAGCGGTTGATTCTCCCTCACCCACCAACCGAACCACCGGCTGCACCGGCATCGCAGCCTGCACCAAATCAGCCGCAGCACCTGTTACATTCATATCCATATCTTTCTCCTTCTCTCAATTTACTACCAACTACCACTAACAAAAACCACGTCACGTAACAACGAAGTACGCCGTCTTTGCGATCACCGTAGGTGAGAAGCAATCCAGTCTTTTGTTATCTTTACCCCTTGTTTCTGGATTACCACGTCGTCTTTGCCTCCTCGTAATGACGGCGAGGAGGCTGTCAAAACACAAAAGCAATCCAGTGCCTGGGTTGTGCTGGCGGCTGGATTGCTTTGTTCACATCACCGGTGAAGGTGCGGTGTTTATCTCAACAACGAGAGTACGTTGTTAGGCAGTGCGTTGGCTTGAGCCAGCATAGCCACACCCGCTTGCTGCAGGATTTGTGCACGGGTGAGTGCAGCGGTTTCAGCGGCGAAGTCAGCATCCTGAATACGGCTGCGGGAAGCAGATAAGTTCTCTGATGAAATTTGCAGATTAGCAATAACGGAGGTGAAACGGTTTTGGATTGCACCGAGATCAGCACGCGTTGTGTTAACGGCCTGTAAAGCCTCATCCAAGCCTTCAATGCTATCACGAGCACCATCCGCATCTGAAATATCTGCATCGACCTCAAGCTCTAATTCAATTGAGACTGTAATAGTATCAACATCTTCCTCACTATTCGCGCCTACTTGAAACACCCATTCATCAGTCTCACCATTCAGTAATTTAAGACCATTGAATGATGTTTGCTCGACAATTCGAGTGATTTCACTTGTCAATTGCTCAACTTCTTTTTGTAGTGCTTCACGATCTGTATCTGAGTTAGTTGCGTTAGCTGATTGTATTGCCAGTTCACGAATCCGCTGAATATTATTGCCAATTTCGACCAGCGCACCTTCTGCGGTTTGTGCCAGCGAAATGCCATCATTAGCGTTGCGTGCAGCCTGATTCATCCCACGGATTTGTGAAGTCATGCGCTCAGAAATCGCCAGTCCAGCAGCATCATCCTTGGCACTGTTGATGCGCAGACCGCTGGATAAACGTTGCAACGCGGTGTTCAACGAGTTTTGTGAAGCGTTCAGGCTACGTTGTGAATTGAGTGACGCAACATTGGTATTGATAACTTGTGGCATTTGTTTCTCCTTCTCTTAAAGGTTTTGTCTACTTATTAAAGTCTTGTGGCGCTGTCTATATAGCTCCACCATTGTCTCGGCCTTGCCCTGCTTTGATGTTTGCAGAGTAGCAACCGCCGTGAGAGCTGTAACGGACCATGGTGAGAAAGGTTTAGGGGAATAAACAGAAAAACAGCTTTTCTTTTTTAACTGCGGCGGAAAGAACTCGGCAGGAAAGTTCCTTTTGTTTGTGGATATGGTTGGGAGATAAGAATTTTAAAACAGGCGTGCAGGCAGCAAAGGCTCCGATCTGTTTTCTGCTCTATTCATTTGTGATCGCAATCGCAAATACGGTGTATTTCATTGTCACAAACATAGTCGCAGTTATAGAGATAATTTCCCCGTCGCCATTCCGATCCTTCCTGAAATATGTGTTGGCCACAACTTGATCCCATGCAGGAAAAATTGCGTATTCCTCATACTTTTCTCCTCAATACAAAGTAGCACCATGCCGTAATGGGAAATAACGCCGTAAAGGCTAGTGTAATGTTCGTAATAGCGAACATATTTTGGATCTACCGCCCTTGATCGAACCAAAGGGCTAATCATGGAGAAAACAATCATGGCAAGCATTGGAGGAATACCTACCACAGCAGTTTCCAGCTGGACAACAAAGGAAATAAAGGGCATCAGTGCTCAAGATGTAAAAAAGCTCACTACTCAACAGGTAGAAGATCTCAGTGCTGAGCAGCTAAAAGCATTTTCTGCCAAACAGCTCAATGCCATGACTTCTTCACAGATCAAGGCCATTGAGGTGAGCGATCTGGTTACCCTGAGCGGCAAACAAATCGGAGCATTTGATCCGAATGAATTTACCTATGGCATGTCCACCGAGCAAATCAAGGCACTTACCTCGGCGCAGACCAAGGGGCTCACTACTGCTCAGCTGAATAGCATGACCAGCGACAAGATCGCCGCAATGGATGCCGAAGATATCGCTGCGATGTCAGCTAAGCAGATTCAGGCACTTACCACTGCGCAGCTTAACGCGCTGAGTGAGGAAAAGATTCAGAGCTTTACCGCCAAACAGGTTGCTGCTTTTAGTGTCGACCAGATCAAAAACCTGAGTACGGCCAACGTCAAAGCACTTACATCTGATCAGGTTAAAGGATTAACC
>JACTML010000181.1 GCA_014584635.1 Nitrosomonas eutropha
CAGTACCATGTCAGGAATTTATTGAGTGATGGGTGAATTATTGTGCGACGTGTTAACGTACTATTTCAATGCTTCTACCGTTTTAAGAAAGGCGTTGTAATCGGTCAGCACAAAACTCTCCAGATTTTTATCAATACGCCGGGTTAGCCCGGATAGTACCTTTCCCGGCCCGCATTCTATAACATGTTTTATACCTAGAGCTGCAATGGCTTGAATTGTTTCTGTCCAACGAACTGGACTGGAGAGCTGGCGTGCGAGTATTTCACGGATAGAAGTTGTTTCAGGATGCTGCTGAACGTCAACGTTGTGCAAAACAGGAATTTTAGGGGACTGAAATACAGTTTTTTCCAGCAGAAGCGCGAATTGTTCAGCAGCCGACTGCATGAGCGAACAGTGTGAAGGGATACTCATTGGCAGCACAACTGCCAATTTTGCTCCTTTTAATTTTGCGAGGGTTACGGCTTGCGTAATCGCCTGAGAATGGCCGGCAATAACCACCTGTCCGAGGGCATTGAAATTTGCAGGTTCAAGCGATGTACCCACCAGCGAGTTTGTTATTTCGGTACATATTGATGACACAGTAGCATCATCCAATCCGACAATGGCAGCCATACCGCCTGTTCCTTCGGGGACGGTTTCCTGCATGACTTGTGCGCGATGACGAACCAGTCTCAGGGCATTTTCCAGGCTGAGTGATTCAGCAGCCACCAGTGCTGCGTATTCACCAAGACTGTGTCCGGCCAGATAATGTGGTCGGGCGCCGCCTGCCTGCTGCCAGGCACGATAAATGGCCACATCAGCTGTCAGCATGACAGGTTGAGTGTTGGTTGTAAGATTCAGATCGTCTGCTGATCCGTTACTGACCAATGCCCACAAGTCTTGTTGCAGGATATCCGATGCTTCATTGAATGTTTCACGTATAAGTGGCAGCTCGGAATAGCTATCCATCATGCCGATCGACTGGGATCCCTGTCCGGGAAAGATAAAAGCAATCTTCATATTTACCAGCGTAACAGAATAGATCCCCAAGTGAATCCACCGCCCACACCCTCCAGTACGACATACTGGTTCGACTGGATGCGTCCATCTCGCACGGCCTGATCCAGTGCAAGAGGGACAGACGCAGCTGAGGTATTGCCATGCTGCGCGACGGTTGCCACCACCTTTTCTTCCGGTATGCCCAGTTTTTTTGCTGTTGAGGTAATAATGCGGATATTAGCCTGATGAGGAATGAGCCAATCGATATCGGAAGACTGTAAGTTATTTGCGCGCAGTGCTTCTGATACCGCTTCCTCCAGCACTTTAACGGCGAATTTGAACACTGTCCCGCCTTCCATTGTGATAAAAGGTGTCCCTTGCATCTCTCCGGAATGAATGGAAGCCGGAGCAGAAAGAACCTGGTTATAGCTGCCATCTGCATGTAAATGAGATGAGAGAATTCCTGGTTTTTGATCTTGGGTAAGAACCACCGCTCCTGCACCATCTCCGAACAGGACACAGGTGCTGCGGTCGTTCCAGTCGATAATGCGTGAGCATATTTCGCTGCCGACTACCAGTGCATTCCGGGATTTCCCGGAGTTGACGAACATATCTGCAGTCGCCAAAGCGTAGATAAATCCACTGCAAACAGCCTGAACATCAAATGCGGGGCTGCCGGCTATACCGAGTTTGTTTTGCAGGATGCAGGCAGTACTTGGAAAAATCATGTCTGGCGTTGTGGTTGCAACAATAACCAGATCGATATCGCTTGCCCGAATCCCTGCGGCATCAATGGCGTTCCGACTGGCTTCCATGGCAAGATCGCTGGTCGTCTGGCCAGGAGCGGCGATATGACGTTGCTTAATACCGGTCCGTGTTTGTATCCATTCGTCACTGGTATCCACCATGGATTCAAGATCCAAGTTGGACAGAACTTTTTCCGGTAAATAACTGCCGGTACCGATAATGCGTGAATACATAGTCATGTTCAGTTACTCATTTGCTGATGCCGGTTGAGTGATATTTTGTCCTGTGTTGTACCGCAAGGTTTCGATGTGTTCGACAATGCGTCGCAATGTACCGCCGCGTATTTCGTCTACAGCACGTTTGATGGCACAACGAAATGCAAAGTTGTCAGCTGATCCATGACTTTTTATGACGGTACCGCGCAATCCCAGCAGACTAGCTCCGTTATATTGCCGGTGATCAACACGCCGTCTAAAGGCGTTGATTACGGGAAGTGCTACCAATCCAGCCAGTTTGCTGAATAAAGTGCGCCTGAATTCCTCGCGCAGATAACTGGCCAGCATTTGGGCCAGTCCTTCCGAAGTTTTGAGTGCGACATTGCCAACAAAGCCATCACATACTACGACGTTGGTTGTCCCACGATAAATGTCATCGCCTTCAACATTACCGTAAAAATTAAGATTGCTGTCGCGAAACAGCTTTGCTGCCTGTTTGACTACATCGTTACCCTTGATGTCTTCTTCGCCAATGTTTAAGAGTCCGATGCTTGGGTTGGGCTTGTTTTCGACAGATGAAACCAGCGTTGCTCCCATTATGCCAAACTGGAACAGGTGTTCAGCTGTGCAGTTTATGTTTGCTCCCAGATCCAGTACGTAAGTATGTCCTGAAATAGTAGGCAGAACGACCGCCAATGCGGGCCGATCTATTCCGGGTATGGTTTTAAGCACAAAACGCGAGGTTGCCAGTAGCGCCCCCGTATTGCCTGCGCTGATGCATGCCTGTGCTTCGCCGCTTTTGACAAGGTTAAGCGCCACCCGCATGGAAGAATCTTTTTTGTTGCGCAAGGCGATAGCCGGATGCTCATCCATACCCACAACTTCGCTTGCCGGATGCAACCTGAGTTGCGGATTGGATAACATGCCAAGTGCACTCAATTCTTTTGTGAGGATTTCCGGCTGGCCGACCAGAATAATATTAGTGTCGTGATCCTGGCGCAGGTAATCAACAGCCGACGGGACTGTGACCTGTGGTCCGTGATCGCCCCCCATGCAATCAATTGCTACCGTTATGCTCACGTATCAGAAAGAAGTTGACAGCAGATATGGTGAAGAACCGGAAACGGGCATTAATCGTCGTTTTTGGTTTTGATTACTTTTTTTCCACGGTAAAAACCATTTGGACTGATATGGTGCCGTAAATGTGTTTCTCCGGTGGTGGGTTCAATCGCAAGCGGCGGATTGGTGAGTGCATCATGCGAACGATGCATTCCGCGTTTGGAAGGGGATTTTTTATTTTGCTGTACAGCCATTGATTAACTCCTAAAATATCAGTTCAGTGTGTTCGCTTCAGCGACGCCAATACAGTAAACGGATGTTCCCTTGTGGCGGCCATATGTGCCTCGGTTACGATTGATAAATGGCATTTAACGTCCTGGTGGCGAGGAGATATCGGCAAACTAAGAATGATTTCATCCTCTATCAGGGTTAAGACATCCAGCTCATTTGAAGCCTGGATTGCATCCACAAAAATATCTTCATCGTAGCGCGATAATTCATCTTCATTTCTAGCCAGAAGCAGCTCTGTTTCCAGATTAAGGCTATATCCCATTTTTTCCAGACAACGCTGGCAATTCAAATCAACACTGCCATTGATCGATAGTTTCAGTATGGGTCTGTTGTATTCGTCAAACTGCCCGGCGACCAGGTAAGTTAACTCTCCTGATGTACTCACCAGATAGCTGCACAGTCGTTCCAGGTTGACCAGAGGAATACTTCCCTGAAGTAACCCGCTGTTGCGGACAAAGTGCAAGGTATCTATAACAAGTTGGTCAGACATAAGGCGCGCATGTTATATTTTTTATGGAAAGGTGTCAAAATTACAAATCAGTATACTACTATAATATTTTGAAAAGTCACGCTATTTACCCTCAA
>JACTML010000218.1 GCA_014584635.1 Nitrosomonas eutropha
GCGCCGTTTGGGGATTTGCGTTATTACAAAGTCAGTTATGAGCAAAGGTGGTTTTATCCTGTCTCAAAAATCTTTACTTTGATGCTCAATGGTGAAGTAGGAATAGGGGATGGTTATTCAGGTAAACCACTGCCTTTCTTCAAGAATTTCTTCGCTGGCGGCTTTAATTCAGTGCGTGGTTACAATATTAATACACTGGGGCCGCGTGACAGTAATGATCTGGCTCTGGGGGGCAGTAAACGTTTAGTTGGCAATATTGAAGTCCTGTTTCCGGTACCGTTTATGCAGGAGGATAAATCTGTTCGTTTAAGTGCTTTTGCGGATGGCGGTACGATTGTCAATTCGTTCTCCGGCTTGGGGTTTGATGATTTTCGCTATTCCGCCGGGCTGGCTGCAACCTGGGTTTCTCCCATGGGGCCATTGAAATTCAGTATTGCTCAGCCGCTCAATGATAAGCCGGGTGACAAGCTGCAGCGTTTCCAGTTTCAGTTCGGGCAGATTTTCTAATCCGGAAAGTCATGGTGGAAGAAAATGATGGATTTATTGCATAAATATGGCCAGATGATTGCTAACCGGTTAAAAATATTTATTCTTTTGGCAGCATTTGTTTTATCACCCTGCCTGTTCGCCGGGGATATCAGGATCGGAGTTGTCAACACCGAGAAGGTCTTACGGGAATCCATGCCTGCAATAGCTGCACAGAAAAAAATAGAAAATGAATTTCAGGCACGTGAAGCAAGAATCAGGGAGCTTTCCGCGCAGGCCAGAGCATTGCAGCAGGAACTGGAAAAAAATACCGGTTCTGCGGATGAAGAGGGACGACGCCTGAAAGAGCGTGAACTGGCCGGGCTCAGCCGCCGTTATCAGCGCGCACAGCAGCAGATGCGGGAAGATTTAAGTTTGCGCCAGAATGAAGAATACGGCCTGATTCTGGAACGTACCAATAAAGTCATCAGGGAGCTGGCAGAGCAGCAGGATTATGATTTGATTCTGCAGCTGCAGGATTCTGTCTATCGCAGTGCGCGTATTGATATTACCGACCAGGTGATCAAGGCTTTGAACGCACAGGAATCAGCTCCGGAAAAGCAGTAAATATAAATAACTTTTGTATAACAGAGGGACAGAATGGCCGTGATGGATATCCATGAAATATTGAAATACCTGCCGCATCGTTATCCACTGATTCTGGTAGATCGGGTGGTTTCACTGGAACTGGGCAAACGGATTCACGCATATAAAAATGTTTCCATCAACGAACCTTATTTTTCCGGGCACTTCCCGCACCATCCGGTGATGCCGGGTGTATTGATCGTTGAAGCGCTGGCGCAGGCGGCGGCTTTGCTGACGATCCGCTCAGAGAATATGGAAAAAGATACCGGCCAGGTGTATTACTTCGTGGGTATCGACGCAGTCCGGTTTAAAAAGCCGGTGATTGCGGGTGATCAGCTGGTGCTGAAAGTGGAAATCACCCGCCAGCTCAAAGGCGTCTGGAAATATACCGCTCGGGCAGAGGTGGATGATCAGGTCGTCACGGAAGCTCAGCTGATGTGTACCGCGCGGGCGATTTAACCAGGCTGGCGGAGAATCCGGAATCGTTCCTTCTCATGCCATTCGGAAATGGATCTGTCCGGATGGAAAAACTATCTATGGTGTGGATGAAGCGGGCAGAGGTCCATTGGCCGGCCCGGTTTATGCCGCATGTGTAGTGCTGGATTCCCGCCATGTTATGAATGGACTGGCAGATTCCAAGCAATTAAGTGAAAACAGGCGGATCGACCTGGCCGGACAAATCAGACAGTATGCCCGCGCATGGGCAATTGCCTCAGCCTCGGTAGAAGAAATAGATCGATTGAACATACTGCAGGCCAGCTTGCTTGCCATGCAAAGAGCAATCGTTAAACTGGTGCCCGCAGCTGATGCATTGATTGTGGTAGACGGCAATCGTGCGCCACAGCTGGATTATGAAGTGCAAACGGTTATCAGAGGAGACAGTCTGGTTGCTGAAATTTCGGCAGCTTCAATACTTGCCAAAACTGCGCGAGATGCCGAGATGCTGCGTTGGCATGAAATTTATCCAGCTTATGGTTTTGATCGGCATAAAGGCTATCCAACCAAGGCGCATCTGGAAGCGATTCGTTTACATGGAGTAACAGCGATTCATCGTAAAAGCTTCGCGCCATGTGCTGCAAAGTTAACAACGTAATTTTGAACAAATTTTATCAACCATAAGGAAGCCTGATTCAGGCAAGGAAAGCATGCGCATAGTAAAAAATACAGTGGTATCCCTCCATTACAAAATGACTGATCTGGAAGGAAATCTGATGGAAGAAACGGATGAACCGATCAGTTATCTGCATGGCGGATACGATGGAATATTTCCGATAGTGGAAGAAGCGCTGCATGAAAAGGAAACCGGAGCAACACTATCTCTGCAAATGGAACCGGAAGATGCTTTTGGCGAATATGACGAAGAGCTGATACGTGTCGAGCCACGCAATGCTTTCCCGGAAGAAGTGACTGTTGGCATGCAATTTGAAGGAAGCGAAGAAGGCACGGATGATTTTTTTATTTACACCGTGAAAGAAGTTTCTGATGATGCTGTCGTCGTGGATGGTAATCATCCTTATGCAGGTACGGTATTCCAGTTTGAATGCACAGTTACTGAAGTGCGTCCGGCAACGGAAGAAGAATTGTCTCATGGGCATGTGCATGGGCCACATGGCCATGAACACTGATCAATCTGTCTGTCGAAGCATTGATTTGATCAGGTAAAGCTGTTCCAGTGCATCCCGGGGACTCAGCTCATCAGGGCGAAGTTGCTCAAGATAGCTGAGCACCGGATGCAGGGCAGCGGGGGGCATTTCCCCGTTTTCTTCAACTATTTCAAATAATGTCTGCTGAGGATTCCTGCTCAGCGTTTCCTGCTCCAGTTGCGTCAGGATTTTTCCGGCATTTCTGATCACTTTATCCGGTACCCCTGCCAGTGCTGCGACATGCAGCCCGTAACTCCGGCTGGCGGGCCCTTCTTTTATCTGGTGAAGAAATACAATCCGCTTTTTGTGCTCTACTGCAGTGACATGTACGTTAACTGCCTGTGGAAATTCTTCTGCCAGCCGGATCAATTCAAAATAATGCGTGGCAAACAAGGTATAGCTCTGGTTCTGGGTAAGCAGATGGCGGGCGATCGCGAAAGCCAGTGCCAGCCCGTCAAACGTTGAGGTTCCCCGGCCAATTTCGTCCACCAGCACCAGACTTTGTGCAGTTGCGTTGCGCAGAATGCTGGCAGCTTCCGTCATTTCCACCATGAAGGTGGAACGCCCGCCTGCCAGATCATCGGCAGCACCGATCCGGGTAAAAATCTGATCGATCGGACCGATCCGGGCGCTTCTTGCCGGGATAAAACTGCCGCAATATGCAAGCAGAACGATCAGTGCGGTTTGCCGCATGTAGGTGGATTTTCCGCCCATATTCGGGCCGGTAATAATCAGCATTTGCCGTCCTTCCCGTGTGACGGCTCCCAGCTGTATATCATTGGCGATGTAGCGCTCTACCTGATTTTCCACAACCGGATGGCGCCCGGCTTCAATATCCAGAACAGAATCATCGGTAAACACCGGTTTGGTATAACCCAGTAGATTTGCACGTTCAGCAAAAGCACACAACACGTCAAGCTCTGCAACAGAACGGGCGATTGTCTGCAAAGGAGAAATAAAGTGTATTAATCGTTCCAGCAGCTGTTCGTACAGCAGTTTTTCCCGGATCAGCGCCTGTTCACGCGCTGTCAGCGTCTTGTGTTCAAAGGCTTGCAGCTCGGGAATACTAT
>JACTML010000097.1 GCA_014584635.1 Nitrosomonas eutropha
CTGATAAGTATTTGTATCCGGATCCAGTACATGAATGTCTTTACCTTGTTTCTGGTAAATCCCTTTGCCGCTTTTCTGACCAAGTGCGCCCTGCTCGATCAATCTTTGCAGCCACTCCGGAACTGTGTAATAGCTGTGCCACGGATCCTCCGCCAATCCATCCCGCATGGTTTGCACGACATGCGCCAATATATCCAGCCCGACCAGATCAGCGGTACGAAAAGTGGCACTTTTGGGCCGTCCAATCAGAGTACCGGTTAATTTATCTACCAGGTCAAATCCCAGATTATATTGGCGGGCATGGTGCATGGTTGCCAAGATGGAGAATACCCCGATCCGGTTGGCAATAAAATTAGGCGTATCCTTGGCTCGAACCACACCTTTGCCCAGGCTGGTTACCAGGAAACTTTCCAGCGCATCCAGCACCCGCGGATCACTGTGCTGATCCGGAATCAACTCAACCAGATACATATAGCGCGGTGGATTAAAGAAATGTACGCCACAGAAACGCGGCCGCAGCGTTTCCGGTACGGCTGCCGCCAGCCGATTGATGGAAAGCCCGGAAGTGTTGCTGACCAGAATGGCCTGATCATTCAGATAGGGAGCAATTTTCTCGTACAGTGCTGATTTCAGATCGAGACGCTCAGCAATGGCCTCAATGACAAGATCACAATCCCCCAGTTTTTCCAGGTGTTGCTCGTAATTGGCCGGCTCTATACAATTAGCCCGCTCAATCACCGACAAGGGAGCAGGTTCCTGTTTTTTCAGCTTGCCGATTGCCTTCAGAACATTGGCATCGGGCTGTTCTCCTTCAGCCGGCAATTCAAACAGCAATGTTTCGATATTGGCATTGATCAGATGCGCCGCGATTTGCGCACCCATAACTCCCGCACCCAGTACTGCGGCTTTTCTTACAATGAATGGATTGCTCAAGATACCTCCCGCATGATCAGATTTCAGGACAAACATCAACTATCCACGATAGGGACAAAAATGAGCCTGTCAAAAAGATTACAAGCATGCACTCCAAAGAGCAAGCTGTCTGGCAGGAAAGAATGCAGATTTATATGAAATACAGCGCAACCGGATCAGCAAACTGAGCTGTTGATCCGGCTGAAATGAAACAAACAGGTGTTATTTTTTGGCTGAGGGGGCACTGACAAGTGCCAGCCATTCCTTGACAAATGCCTCGCCAACCAGGCCGGTTTTAACCAGGCGCTCATGCGTCTGATCATAAAAATAGGTACGGGGCACTTCACCATACCAGCGCCGGTCGATCTCAAAACGCAGCCGCTCCGGCATTTCTTCGGCAAACACCCAGTTACTCTCAATCGCACTTAACCCATAACCGGCAAGGTGAGAATCAATCTCCGGCTTGTCCTCCGGCGTATCGGTTGCGATCAGCACCAGATTCAATTCCGGATGCTGTTGTTTGAACTTGCCAAACATTTCCAGCTCGGTCGGACAATAAGTACAGGACAGCGACCAGAGAAACATCACGAAAGGCTTGCCGCTAAGTTCTTTCTGGATTTGAGCCATACTGCCGACTACAAAAGGACGCAGATTGTCTGCAGCTGAAGCAGTGCCTGCAAATACCAGCAGCACTACGAATAATAGACGGCGCATCATCAATCCTCCTCCACATCAAAAAGACGTATTCCATCTTTTGTGCTGTTCCACACAACAAACGGTTTACGTGCATCCGTTACAAATACCGGCAAATCTGCGGCGCCGCTGGTCGTTGCCACGATCCGCGCCTGCGACCAGGTATCTCCCCGGTCGGCTGAAACCGCAGTCATTATCCGGTAATTACTGCCATCAAACTCACGCCAGGCCAGAAATACTTGTTCTCCCTGTGCAAATATAGCAGGATGCCCCGGCTGAAAATCAAGATCACCAAAGGCATGGGGCGTAGTTGTCGTCATTTTTTCACCATCAATTCGGCGATAAAATAATCCGGGATGTTGCGGATTACCGGTAAACCACGCCAGATGGATACCGCCAACCGCATCTGCTGCAATATCCCCGCCATGATGCGGACAGGCGTTGATTTCCCAACCATCCTCACTCGCTCGGACCACCGTGGGCTGTGCACCCAGCCGTGCCAATGCGAAATCACGCATGCTGCCATCAAAAATATGGCGCCAGAAAACGAACGGAGTATTGTCTGTTCCCAATGTCATGCTGATTCTGCAGCACTCACATGCATGATCTGCCAGCTTGCGATTAGCGGAAAAATGCTTCCCGCCATCTTCTGACACGGCGTAATAAACTGTGCTGCCGTTGTATTCCTGCCCGGATTTGACAGTCGCATCACGCACACGCCCGTCAAACCATACTATGGTTATACGGCCCTTATCATCCAGTGTCAGGGTACTGAAACCATGGCTGGTTTCTTCGTGATCATCATTGATTGTCACTGGCGCCGAGAAAGTTTTGCCGCCATCTGTCGAACGGGCAAAACGGATATTGCCGGAAAATACTTTTGGCAATGCCTGTACCCAGGTTACGGCGATCACGCCGTTACGCACTGCGATCTTCGGTCGATTCTGGTTTTCCGCAAGAATCGCCTCAGGCTGCGGGTTTACTGTTACCTCTTCAGAAAAATGCTTGCCGCCATCTTCTGAATGACTCACCTGAATGTGGCCCTCCTGCATACGCGCCAGCCACAACACCCCCTTCTCATCAGCCGCTACGGAAACAGCCATGCCAACCGTCCGGGCACGCATTTCTGCCCACATCTTGTTCATATCATGCTTGGGTTTGGCAGCCCCGGCATCATGCGCATGTTCAGCTGCCTGCGCAAAAGGAAGTACTGTGGTGACCGCAGTAATAAAAATAACCGTAATGAAATGTTTTATTAACATCGTTTCTCCATTGAAGTTAAACATTGAGGAGCTCTTGCAATTGGTATGATATTTTCGCCGACAGGTTCCGCGCGCTACATGCGATATTCCAATCCGGCAAAGAAAGAACGTCCGTCTCCCGGCAGGAATTGGGCTTGATCGATACCTCTTGCATTATCGATTACACCAGTAGTGGAGGCATACTTGCGATCGGTCAGGTTGCGAGCCTCGGCAAACCAGGAGAATCCATTTTTGCTCCGCTTGCCAATTTTAAAGCCCAGCAGCGCGTAGGAATCAGCATGCACTGTATTGGCGTGATCCACATAATATTTCTCAGGCGACCATTCCACGTTCGGGCCAATATAGTAACCATCAGCGTGACGATACGTCAGTTCAGCCTTATAGAAATGACGTGGAATACCAGCGATCTGATTGTTGCCAAAGGTGGCATCGCCATCAAACTTAAAATCATTAAACATATACACCTGGCGCAGATAGAGTTTCTTAGCCAACTCGACATCTAATCCTAACTCCACTCCCTGATGCACGGTTTTACCCGCATTGGCCGTACCTATTGGAGAACTGGTAGCAGGATCCACCAGCGCAAGCAGTTCATTGCGTACATGCGCGCGATACAGTGCTATATCCCATTCCGCCATATTTGCCAAGCGCCCACGGCTACCCACTTCAAAGGTAATGGCACGCTGTGCTTTGGCAAACACCGGTGCTTGGGTAGGCCCGCTAGTTAGCTCAGCAAAAGTAGGTGGTTCAAAACTGGTGCTGACATTACCAAAAAACTGTAGATCGCGATTTGGCTCATAAATCAACCCGCCTTTAGGAGAAAAGCGCTGATAGTTTTTACTTTTGCTTTGATCTATTCCGCCAGCCATAAATAAATCTTTCTGCTTGCGTGTTGTGTAAGTGTACTGCCCACCCGCAATCAGCGATAATTCTG
>JACTML010000165.1 GCA_014584635.1 Nitrosomonas eutropha
ATGAAGTATACCGATCAGGCAGATGTACCGATGTAACAGCAATCTATGAATTGACCAGACTGTACAAAGCCAATCAGGAAGAAGTTACAAGCTGGCTCAACCTCAGCGCACCGGAAGAAATATCGCGGCTGGATGTGAAGCATTTCAACCAATTCCTGGCACAGAAGAAAATGCATGATGCCAGCGAAACAGAAGAACAAGCGACGGAAGAAAAATCCGGTCCGGCTTCTGATCACCATGAAAAGAAACAGAGCACATCGGCTCCGCTGCTGAATTCAATTTATCATCTGATCAGAAAAGAGAAACATAAACCGCGAGATTTGATACGTGGTTTATCGACTGAAGATAAAAAATTGCTGACCACCACAGTCAAGAGCTATTTTGAAGAGGGCAGAAACTGTTCCAACACCATTCAATATACCATCAAGGCTCTGCAAAACGGGCTCTTCTCCGCCAAAGGCAGTGGCGCCCTGCAACTGATTGCATTTTTATATGGGACAGAAAAATCGGCGTCATTCGATCTGTACAAAATTCTCGATGAAGTTGCAAAATAGGAAACAGGCTGATCACCATAACAGATTCGTATGCAGAAAGCTCTAATAAGCAGCTCACAAAAAAAGAAAAACAAGAAACGATGACAACGCAAAAACGACGCATCATTGTCATGAACGGGCGAAAGATCATTCAAGCCCTGATCAACAATGAATGGGAAACGACGGGTACCATCAAGAAAGCTGAAGAAGGGATCAAACCAGGTATTTACAATATTTATCTGGCCAAACTTCCTCACGATAAAAAACAGTATGAAGGAAAGATTCTGCATATCGACAAGGAAAATGCAGTTTTTTATCAGCAGGCCGGGAAAGATTTTATTGTGCATCAATTAAATGTGGTGGATGGCAAGCCCGTGGCTGGAAAAGATGTAGTTATTTCATACGAGGGAGAGAAAGCATCATTAGCTCAGACAGATACGCTAAAAAAGAAAAATGTATTAAGAATCTGATTTTTTTTATTACAAGGTATAGCTACTATCCGCCTTATGCCCTGAGTTTACGGACAAGTTTCACGGGCTATCAACGGCTTATCACTCTGGACATTGCTATTAAAAACGACGCACACGGCTGGTATCAGAAATAGCGTCACGAAGAACGTGAAGAGCATACCAAACGCAATGGTAACGGCCATCGGCATAATCTTCTCCGCATCGTAGCCCTGTGAACTGAGCTGGGGCAACAAACCGGCAAGCGTCGTAACGTTCATCAGCAGGATGGCGCGGAAGCGTGATTGACCTGCTGCCACCGCAGCTTTTATTACAGAGGTTTTGCGTTGCAGGTTTTTATTGATCTGTGCAATCAGAACCAGGCTGTCATTGATCACGATGCCACTCACGGCAAACAATGCAAAATACGATTCCAGTGAAAGCGGAATCTGAAACAGAAAATGACCGACCACCGCGCCGATGAAACCAAACGGAACCGTCAGCATGATGATCAGCGGCTGCGTGTAGGAACGCAACGGTATCGCCAGCAGCGCATACATACCGAACAGTGCCAGAATTCCATAAAGCCACAGATCTGACATCACCTCTTCCTGTTTCTGCCGGGATTCCCCTGGCTTGATATCCAATCCGGGAAATTGCGCTTTCAGTTGCGGGATAACATGAATACGCATATCGGCTAGGACAGATTCGACATCGGCCTGATCCTGGTAGACTTCTGCGCCAATCAGTTGAATACGCTCCCGATCGGTGCGCTGAATACTGGCGAACCCCGGCTGATATTTCGCCCGGGCAATGGTATCAAACGGCACGCGGCTGCCGTCAGGCAATCTGATCGGCATCGTCTGCAGTTGCTCAAGTGTCTGCCTGTCTTCACGCGGGAAACGCAGCATGACGCGGATTTCATCGTGCTCGCGATAATAGCGCTGTACTTCCAACCCGAAAAAGCCGTGGCGTACCTGTTCACTCAGGTCACGTATCGTCAGCCCGTAAAAGGATGCAGCCGGTTTCAGTTCCAGGTGCAGTTCGGGTTTGCCGGGCTGCATCGAGCTGGTGACACTGTGCACCCCGGTGTAGGCCGTCAGCTTATGCTTCAGTACCTCCCCGGCGGCATTCTGCAGCGCGGTATCCGGTGCGGTTACGATCCATTCGATTGCCTTGGGGGCACCATCGCTGGACACACCGAGATCGCGTGGCCAGAAACTCTGAAAAATCAACGTCGTACCCGCTGGCAACGGGCCAAAACGTTCCCGCCACTGCTGTTTGATAGTGTCCACCTGGTCGCGAATACGGTCATCGATGGTCAGTTCAAGGTTGACGCCCGCTACGTTGTCATTACTGTACATCAGCATATGGCGAACACTGTCGCCAGTCAGCACAGCACCTTCGCGGTAATAGCGTTCATTCAGTTCCGTGCGGATTTCATTGGCGATACGCGCCAGTCGCACCCGTTGCCGCTCGACCTCTTCAAATGCAGTACCGGCCGGAAATTTGAGCACGCCCACCAGATAATAATCATCCACTGGTCGGTCCAGCACACTGGTAATACGCCCTGATATCACCAATGCTGCGATCAGCAGCAACGCGGTTGCGAATCCGGCAATGGTGAGATAGCGCCACTGCAGGGTCATGTGCAAGGCACGGGTATAGTGTCTGGTCAGCCGGCGCAATCCGCTATCCACTTGTTTCTTGAGCGCTGCCATTGCACACACCAGAAAACGCGGCATGATCTCGATAGCAGCCGCCGGACCGTTCGTATGCTGCCCAGCCAGGTGAGCAGGCAGAATCAGCAGTGTTTCCGTCATGGAAAACAGCAGCGCCAGGATCGCCACCGCAGAAATGTTATACAGCAGATGGCCGGTCAATCCTGGCAGCAGCATCCCCGGGGTGAATGCAATCACGGTAGTCAGCACCATAGGCACCACCAGCGGCGCCATCGCACGCACGCCACCGATGGCACCGGAGATGCCAGACCGGCCCTGCTGCTGCAGCCTGTAGATATGCTCACCGACGATGATGGCGTCATCCACTACCACGCTTAAAATCAGAATCAGTGCAGTAATGGTATAGACATTCAGGGAAAGTCCCAGTATCGGCATCCACCAGAACGCCCCGAAAACCGAAATCAGAATCCCCGCACTGACCCATAACGCCAGGCGAATATCCAGAACCAGTGCCAGCACGATGAATATCAGAATGAAGCCGGAAATGGCGTTGCCTCTCAGCATCGCCATGTTCTCATCGTAATACTTGGACCAGTCATCCCAGGTGATGACTTCGACGTCAGCCGGCAGCTCGGGCCGAAATGCCGCAATCACCTCGTGCACGGCCTGTACAGTCGAACCAAGCTGGCTGCGCGGCCAGATCACCAGTTCCATTGCCGGTAGATCATCGGATCGGACCAGCATGTTCTGCTCGCGTACAGTCTCTGTGATCCGTGCGATATCGCCCAGTTTCAGTTGCATGCCCTGCCGGTCCGATCGTAAGCGGATCGCAGCAAAATCCTCCACGGTCATGGCCTGTGCCTGGCTTCTGATCAGTAATCTGCCATCGCTATTCTTCAGTTCTCCCGCTGAGATATTGCCGGAAGCTGCCTGAATCGCCCGGGCAACCTCATCCAGGCTGAGTTCATAGCGCTGCAGTGTTGCCCGGTTGAGCTCGATCGATACTTCATACGGTATTTCCGGAAAAAGCAGGATTTGGCCGATGTCGGGGTGCGTACTCAACCGGATGTGCAATCGATCACGGTAATGCTG
>JACTML010000093.1 GCA_014584635.1 Nitrosomonas eutropha
GTCGAACGCGGTGTTGATATTAATCACGAATATTACCTGGCGCTGGTGGTGGATCGTGCTGCGCAGTGTGTCAGTTTAATTGCGAGTAATGCGGGGGGGGTGGATATTGAAGAGGTGGCTGCCAGTACGCCGGAAAAAATACAGCGGTTTCAGATTGATCCGCTGAAAGGATTAAATCTTCAGGACGCAGAGCGTATTGTGAGCGGGATCAACCTGCCAGAATCGTGCCAATCGGCTGCGGTAGCTATGTTGGCGTCACTATATAAGGCGTTTGACGAAAATGATGCATCGCTGCTTGAAATTAATCCACTGGTTGTGACATCGGATAATCATCTGATTGCTTTGGATGCAAAAATGAATTTTGATGATAATGCCTTGTTTCGCCATCCGGAAATTGTTGCTTTGCGTGATCCGGATGAAGAAGATCCACTTGAGGTTGAAGCAGCGCGGCATAAACTTTCCTATATTCCGCTCGACGGTGATATCGCTTGTCTGGTCAATGGAGCTGGTCTGGCAATGGCAACTATGGACATTATTAAGCTTTATGGAGGTAATCCGGCTAATTTTCTGGATGTAGGGGGTGGAGCGACGGTGGAAAAGGTAACTGAGGCATTCAAGCTGATGCTAGAGAACGTTAATTTGCAGGCAATATTGGTCAACATTTTCGGTGGAATTATGCGTTGCGATGTTATTGCTGAAGGAGTGGTGCTGGCTGCACGTGAAGTGAAACTGACTGTTCCACTGATTATTCGGTTGGAGGGGACCAATGTGGAGCTGGGGAAAAAAATTCTGGCGGATTCAGGATTAGCGATCATTGCTGCCGACAATATGGCTGATGCTGCCAGAAAAGCAGTGGATGCAGCTGCCCGACATCGTGCAGAACCTGTAAATAACGGAGGAGTGTGACTATGGCCATTCTGATTGATCGTCACACACGCGTTATAACGCAGGGTATTACCGGGAAAACCGGACAATTCCATACACGGCAATGTCGCGAATATACTTTCGGCAAGGATTGTTTTGTCGCGGGGGTCAACCCTAAAAAGGCAGGAGAGAATTTCGATGGCATACCGGTGTTTGCTACAGTGGAAGAGGCAAAACAAAGGACGGGAGCAACTGTGTCAGTTATCTACGTACCGCCTCCCTATGCAGCTGCGGCGATTGATGAGGCCGTGGAAGCCGGGCTGGATCTGGTGATTTGTATTACCGAAGGCATTCCCGTTCGGGATATGTTGCGAACGCGTGCGCGCATGCGCGGAAAAAGAACACTGTTGATCGGTCCTAATTGCCCGGGAATTATCACACCAGGGGAATTAAAAATTGGCATCATGCCAGGTGCAATTCATCAGCCAGGCAGAATTGGCGTGGTTTCGAGGTCAGGCACGCTGACTTATGAGGCGGTAGCCCAGCTAAGCGAGCTGGGACTGGGACAATCTACCTGCATCGGTATTGGTGGTGATCCAATTAACGGGCTCAAGCATATCGACGTCCTTAAGTTATTTAACGAGGATAGCAAAACAGATGCAGTGCTGATGGTGGGTGAGATTGGCGGTACTGATGAGGAGGAATGCGCACGCTGGGCGAAAGATCACATGAAGAAACCAGTGGTGGGTTTTATCGCAGGAACAACAGCGCCTCCCGGTAAACGGATGGGACATGCAGGTGCAATTATTGCTGGAGGTAAAGGTACGGCACAAGAAAAAATTGAAGTGATGGAAGCGTGTGGAATTCGTGTGACACTTAATCCGGCAGAGATGGGCAAGCTGCTGAAATCAGTAATATAACGCGTAAAAGGAATAAAAAATGTTGCGAATAAATACTGTTGCAATAGCAGTCATTTTATTGGGAGGGTGTGCGATGACCAGGCATCCGATTCCTGATCCGGCACTTCCGGCGCCAGATCCTGTTGTGCAGCAAAGATCGCCTGGTGTCCTGCCACCTAGCACACGTCCGGCCTATAACCTGGCCGGCTACCCTAAAGCAGCTCAGGACGGGTATGTCGATGGATGCGAAACAGCAAAAAAATCAGCATACGGGTTTAAGGATAAAAACCGTTATGCGGCGGATATGCAATATCGAATGGGGTGGGATGATGGGTTATCCATTTGCCGCAGCGCACATTGAGCAAGAGTTGATCTGCAAATCGTTATGAAAAGTTTGCTGAAAATAGCATTAGTATTGGTATGGAGTGCGTTTGTTTTTCCAGGCTATGCTGCAGATTTGCCAGATATTGTCAGGCAAGCGTTAAAAAAAGCAAATATTCCTGAAACGGCTGTTGGTATTTATGTCAGAGAAGTTGGTTCTGAACGACCGCTAATATCTGTCAATGCGGATACACCAATGAATCCGGCTTCAGTGATGAAGGTTGTTACAACGTATGCGGGTTTGGAAATGCTTGGCCCTGCATACACATGGCGCACTGAAATTTATGCGAACGGACCTGTAAAAAATGGCAGATTGCAGGGAGATCTGATTTTAAAAGGTTATGGTGATCCCAGCCTTAATCTGCAAAATTTTTGGCTGTTGCTTCGACAGGTTCGCCAGACGGGCTTAAGGGATATCAGTGGCGATCTGGTATTGGATTATAGCTACTATAATTTTCCCGCAGAAGATCCTGGTGCTTTCGATGGCAAACGTTATAAAACCTACAATGTGGCTCCCGAAGCTCTGCTGGTAAATTACCACACATCAACATTACGCCTGTTCCCTGAATCACAGTATGACAAGGTACGAGTTACAGTTGATCCTGAGAGTCGGTTGCTGAATATTCGGAATCATCTCAAATTAACTCGGAAGAAGTGTGGTGCTGATAGTGTTCGCATGAATATTCGTGACGATAGCGTGTCGAACCATGTAACGGTGGTGTTTGAAGGTGATTATTCGGTTCATTGTGGTCAAGCTATTTACTATCTGAGTCTGCACGAAAGCTCAGCCTATATTCATCAATTGTTTAGTGAATTATGGAGACAACTGGGTGGAACATTTAATGGTGGTGTGCGACGTGGAGCTGTACCCGTAACATTGAACCCGATTGATGTGTATCGTTCTCCGCCATTGGCTGAAGTTATTCGGGGAATTAATAAATTCAGTAATAACGTAGCAGCCAAACAGCTGTTTCTATCATTGGGCGAGACGGAGTCTAATAACAATAAATTTATTTCACCTGATCTCGCGCGTTCTGGGATACGGCAGTGGTTGTTTTCTAAAAATATGGATTTCCCGGAATTAGTACTGGAAAACGGCTCAGGGTTGTCACGCAGAGAACGAATCAGTGTGCGCCATTTAAACGATTTATTGAATGCAGCTTATTTTTCACCCACGATGCCTGAGTTTATGGCTTCTCTGGCGGTGGTTGGGGTGGATGGAACTGCCAGAAAGCGTTTGAAGAAATCTGCTGTAGCTCAAAAAGCACACATTAAAACGGGAACATTGAAGGATGTATCGGCAATAGCAGGGTATGTGCTGTCGCATAAAAAAAGACGCTACGTACTGGCATTTATTGTCAATCATCCTAAATCGGCAGGAGCAGCAAAGGCCATGGATGCGTTGTTGGAGTGGCTGTATGTAAAAGCATGAGAGATAAAAAGGCTATGTACTCATTAACAGTTGAAACTGATTTTTCCGGCCGAGAGCGGCTTGCAGTCCGGCAACAGGTGAACTGAGATTTTCCTGTTGATCCAGCCACCTGAACCAT
>JACTML010000054.1 GCA_014584635.1 Nitrosomonas eutropha
GGAAGTGTGCAAAATAAAGGGAAAACGTACCACGCGCGGCCCCAGCAGCGTAAACGACGGCATGCCGTAGCCGGTCTCCCAGAAATTTTCAACCAGCGCAAATTTCGCATACGGATAAGGGCCGATCAGCTGGCTGTACATGGCAATATATTGTCCGGTAGCATCCAGATATTTCTGTGCCAGCACTTTGTCTGCGCTGCGCAGGTACACATAAGTGGCCACCGTTCCGGCTGACTGCTGGTAACGCTGATAGCGCCCGGCCACCAGATAAATATCATCCTGGGGATGCTCTTCTTCCCAGATAACCTGTCGCGTGGTGGCAGTGGATTGTTCCTGCAGCAGTTTTCCCTGGCTGACCGCATCCCAGCCGGCCGGCAGTTGCACATCCAGGTAGAATGACACCATGTCTTCATCAAAACGGGGATACCATGCAGTTGAACTGGCCAGAAATACACCTTCTTCAGCAATCAGCCCCGGGGAATAGCTGAAGCTGCGCGCGTATTCCACACTGGGATCACGCACTGCATGATGAATTCGGCCGCTGTAAGTCAGCGTAAAAGATTTTTGTCCGGCAGGCAGGGTCACGCTGTAACGTTTCAATGGAACCGGGCCGGCATGATTTGCAACGTTGCTCGTTTGCGAGACAAGCGCTCCATCCTTTGCGACAGATACGGATAAATCCGCGTGCAAACTGAATTCCAGATGAGTTGCTGCTGTCTGGTCAAGCATGCGTTCGGGAATCTGAATCTGATCCTTTACCTGAATTTTTGAAGTGGTCGGTGAAAGCGCAACTTCCATATGATGATGAAATGTTTGATCATTTGCCCGTATCAGCGTGCTATAGAACAGACTGATCATAACGAGGCAGCACAAGGCAAAGAAACGGGTTGAGAGTATCATGACTGATTAAGCGTTATCGAAAATGGATTGAATCGTTTTTATGATGCTGTTTGATAATTTTTGTTTACTGATGAAAGGATTATGGACCAAATGAAAAATTTTACACCACCGGTCAATTTCTCCGGCAATCTGCCTGTTGTGCGCAAACTGCTGGCAGCTGCCTGTTTTCTGGCGATGACCCAGGCAGGCGCAACCGGTTTCATTACTGATGCCAAACAGATTTCCGAACAGGAAGCCAGATCCGGTGAGGGATATTACCGTGCCGATGGTAACTGGCTGGTTTATCAGGCAGAAATGGTCGAGAAAAATCCTTTTTATCAGATTTATCTGAAAAATCTGAAAACCGGTCAAATCAAACAGATTTCACCTGGTGATGGTAAAACTACCTGTTCATGGGTGCATCCTTCCCAGGAAAAAGTACTGTTTTCTTCAACACATGAAGATCCTGAAGCAAAAGCCAAGATGGCAGCTGAAATCGAACAGAGACAATCCGGACAACGCAGAGCATACGCTTGGGATTACGATGAATTTTACGATATCTACGAGGCTGATTTTAATGGTGAAAATATTAAAAATCTAACCAATATCAAGGGTTACGATGCAGAAGCCTCCTGGTCTCCGGATGGCAAGCTGATCGCATTTGCCTCCAATCGCAGAGCATACAGCGAACCGCTGAGCGAACAGGAAAGCACCCTGTTCAAACAGAATCCTTCCACTCTTATCGATATTTACATCATGAACGCGGATGGCTCCAACGTCAAAAGACTGACGCATACCAACAGCTATGATGGCGGGCCGTTTTTCAGTCCGGATGGCAAAAGAATTGTCTGGCGTCGTTTCTCGGAAAACGGGCACGAAGCCGAGATATTCACCATGAATATTGATGGATCTGATCAGAAACAAATTACCCGGTTGAACAAAATGTCTTGGGCGCCTTTTTATCACCCATCTAATCAATACATTATTTTCGCAACCAACGTTGAGGGACACCGCAATTTCGAACTCTACATTGTTGATGTTGACGGCAAAAAAGAACCGGTGCGCGTTACCGAAGCGGAAGGATTTGACGGGTTGCCGGTATTTACGCCTGACGGACAATACATTACCTGGACCAGCGACCGCACATCCAATAAGAAAGGCCACCTTTTTCATGGCAAATGGAATCATGAAAAAGCGCTGGAGAGCCTGGGGTTGAAATAAATCCGACGATAATAACCCTCTGCTACGGCAGAGATCTGTTGATGGATTCTTTATCTGATGAAACGTATTCTGCTCATCATTGTTATGTTGCTTGTTGCCGGAGGGGCTGTCTTTGCGTGGATACAGCATCTGGATCAGGATGAAAATCTGCTTTATCTCTATGGCAACGTGGATATCCGGGAGGTGCAGCTGGCTTTCCGGCAACCGGGGCGGGTTGAACAGGTTTTGTTTGATGAAGGCGACTTTGTTGCTGCCGGCACACGCGTAGCCACTCTGGATGCACAACCCTACCAGGAAGCACTGGCCGCTGCCCAGGGTGCTGTGCAGGTGGCGCGTGCCGAGCTGGATAAAATGCAGCGTGGTCTGCGTCCGCAGGAGATCACTCAGGCACGGGAAGCGCTCAAACAGGCACAAGCCCTTGCCTACCAAACTGAGCGCGATTACACCCGGGCACGTAAATTGCTGCCTTCCAAAGCCAGCAGCCAGCAGGATGTGGATACAACCCGTTCCGCGCGTGATCAGGCAGCCGCTGGCCTGAAAGCAGCTCAAGCTGCTTTATCCCAGGCAGAGGAAGGATTTCGCAAAGAAGATATTGCCGCCGCTGAAGCGCAACTGGCAGCAGCCATGGCCGCACAGGATCAGGCAACAACAGCTTTGGCAGATACTGAACTGTTTGCCCCCAGCGACGGCACCATCATCGCGCGCATCCGCGAACCCGGCAGCATGGTGACCAGCCAGGATGCCATCTACAATCTGAGCCTCGACCACCCGGTGTATGTACGCGCCTATATCAACGAAACCGCATTGGGCCGTATCGCACCCGGCACACCGGTTCAGGTGCGCAGCGATTCCTCGAAAAAAACTTATCATGGCCAGATCGGCTTTATTTCTCCGCGTGCTGAATTCACCCCCAAAACCGTAGAAACCATCGAGCTGCGTACCGATCTGGTTTATCGCCTACGGATTGTGGTAAACGACGCTGATCCGGCATTGCGTCAAGGCATGCCGGTAACCGTGGAAGTCGATATGCTGCCGGCCAGCTCACCAGCCGACAATTCCTGATATGAATATCGCAGTGGAATCTCCTACTGCTGCCTTATCTGACAATGCGGCTGTCGTCATCAGCCAACTCAACAAATCTTTCGATAATGTACTCGCGCTGCGTGACCTGAGCGCCAGAGTTTTCTATGGTCGCCTGACTGGATTAGTCGGGCCGGATGGTGCAGGCAAAACAACTCTGCTGCGCATTCTGACAGGGCTGCTCAAACCAGACAGCGGTTATGCAACATTAGCCGGTTTTGATACTGTCAACGACAACGATGCCATTCATGTCGTCAGCGGCTACATGCCCCAGCGCTTTGGTTTGTACGAAGATCTGACGGTGATGGAAAACATGCGGTTGCAGGCGCAGTTGCGTGGTATGGACGCCAATCAGCACGCCGAACTGTTTGCCCAGCTGCTCGATTTCACTCGACTGGCACCGTTCACCAAACGCCTGGCTGGCAATCTCTCCGGCGGAATGAAGCAAAAACTGGGGTTGGCTTGCGCACTGATGGCACGCCCTAAAGTGTTGCTGCTGGA
>JACTML010000167.1 GCA_014584635.1 Nitrosomonas eutropha
GTTCTCCCGCATAGCGGGCAGACAAGACACCTGGTGCCCCGTGCAAGGCATGCACGCATATTCCGGAATCATCCGCCAGCGCAGGCAAGCCGGTTGCCAAACTTGCGTGCCGTGCTTTAGCCAGCGCATTTTCCACGAATGTCATGTGAGGTTCGTCCGCTTCAGTTACGCCAAGCGATGCTTGTGTTACGACTTCAATTCCCAGCGGGGCCAGCAGTTTTCTGATTTCGGCAAGCTTTCCGGCATTGTTGCTGGCGATAACGATTTTTTTCGGGAAGGAGTGCATACCTGATTGTCTTTGCGATCAAAAAGTAGCTTCAAGCGCCTGACGCTGCAAAGCAAACAATTCCTGCAACCCTTGTTGCGCCATATCGAGCATGGTATCCAGCTCTTGACGACTAAAAGCAACCTTTTCAGCAGTCCCTTGTACTTCCACCAACCCAAGATTGCCGGTCATCACCACATTTAAATCGGTATCACAACCGGAATCTTCTGCATAATCCAGATCCAGTAAAGGTTGCCCTTTCAGCATACCAACTGAAACGGCAGCAACATGATCCTGGATGGGATTCCTGGTAATCATTTTTTCCGCACGCAAATAGCCAATTGCATCACACAGCGCGACGAATGCACCGGTAATACTGGCGGTACGCGTCCCGCCATCTGCCTGAATGACATCGCAATCAATCTGGATGGTGCGTTCACCAATTTTTTCCAGATCAAGCACAGCGCGCAGCGCCCTTCCGATTAGCCGCTGAATTTCCATCGTACGGCCGGATTGTTTGCCTTTGGCTGCTTCGCGTTGCATTCTCTCGCCCGTAGAACGCGGTAACATGCCATATTCTGCTGTCAACCAGCCTTGTCCGGATCCTTTGAGAAAAGGCGGTATTTTTTCGATAATGCTGGCGGTACAAATGACTTTGGTTTCGCCGTATTCGATCAGAACCGAACCTTCGGCATGCCGGATATAGCGACGGGTTATTTTGACCGGACGCATTTGCGCAGGGGTTCGCTGATTACATCGCGACATATCAATTCCTGTTTATATGCTGAAATTCAGTATGTTGTTGAATTACACGCCGCAAAAGCTAAAAGCGGTAATCTGGTTTGGCGGGAGAGCCTGATGATACTGTCAGCACATCATAACCGGTATCAGTAACCAGTATCGTATGCTCCCATTGCGCAGACAGACTGCGATCCTTGGTAATTACCGTCCAGCCGTCCGGCAGTTGCTTAATTGCAGCTTTCCCTGCATTGATCATGGGCTCAATTGTAAAAATCATGCCCGGTTTAAGTTCGATGCCTGTACCCGCACGCCCATAATGCAATACTTGAGGGTCTTCATGAAACTTGGCACCAATGCCGTGCCCGCAAAATTCGCGGACAACGCCATAACCCACTTTTTCTGCCAGATGCTGGATTGCATAACCAATATCCCCCAGGTGTTTACCTGGGCGCACTTCATCGATTCCACGCCACATCGCTTCATAGGTGAATTCGCATAAGTGTTTGGCCTGAATGGAGGGTTCGCCCGCGTAATACATACGGCTGGTGTCACCATGATAGCCTTCATAGATGACCGTTATATCAAGATTGACAATATCTCCGTTTTTGAGCTTTTTATCTCCCGGGACACCATGACACACCTGATGATTCACAGAGGTGCAAATAGATTTCGGGTAAGGGCTGTAGCCAGGCGGTGCATAATGCAGCGGCGCCGGTATCGTTTTTTGCACATCGACCATATAGTGATGACAAAGCTCATCCAGCTCACCAGTCGTTACGCCAGGAACAACATAAGGCTCGATATAATCCAGCACTTCCGCCGCCAACCGCCCGGCAATACGCATGGTTTCTATTTCCTGCGCTGTTTTAATATGAACTGCCACACCTGCTCCCGATTACATCCATAATTATAATAAATGTTCCAGAAAATCCTGATTTGATACGAAACAGAAAATGAGAATACGTTGATTTTACTACCTGATGGGATCGCACGACCAATTTTTACAGCCGGTTACATTCAGATGTCTGAAGCTGCGTATCGGGAAACTGGTGAGCCAGCTGCCGAATATTTTCAGTAATTTGCTCAGTCGGATTGCGGATTACAAACTCGAACTGCTCCAGTGTTTGCTCATCACTCTGCGCACGTTCCACACCTTTACTTTTCAGATCTTCCACCAAAGCAGCCGCATCAGAATCATTCGCCAGAACAGCCAGTGAAATCGCATTATGCCACGGGTTATCCGTACTTTCCCGGATATGCAGATAAGGAATCTCCAGTTTTTTAAGCTGCTCAATCTGTTTTGCAGTTTCGCGTGCGTTTCGCAAGAGGGGAATATGCACCCAGTAAAAAGTCATCTTTCCCCGGGAAATTTCCGAAACATGATTTTTTCCTGTTTCCCACTTGGAAATCTCCACTCTGGCCAGTCTGGCAATGGGCTCTATTAAATTCTGCCACTCAAGGCACGCAACCCTGGCCGGTAACAGCTCTATTTTTTCCGGATGAAGCAATGACACCTGCGCAGAAAGGTTATTTTCTGCTTCACTGTAAAAGTAAAAAGCAGCTCCCATATTGGCCAGCAACAAAAAAAGAAAAAGTTTCTTCATCTTATATCTTTATAAGCAAACGACAGCAACGTTTACTGTAACCAGCAAATCTTGATAGAATGTGCATATATTTGTCTTTTTTATCAGAAACCAATCTTTATTAATAGCCCATAACGATCATGAAACTCATTGGAACCACTGTAGCAGCAATCGCACTCACATTTTCCGGCCTTGCGTTTGCTGATTCTTCAAATGCAGGTGATGTTGAGAAAGGCAAGGAAATTGCAGCTGGCGTATGTGCAGGCTGTCACAATCCCGATGGCAACAGTACCATTCCTATTTACCCTGTTCTTGCCGGCCAGGAACCAGGCTATACCGCTAAGCAGTTAAATGACTTCAAAGCAGCTGAAGGAGAAGTTGCCAAACGCGACAGCCAAATCATGGCGCCCATGGTAGCAACATTAAGCGAAGATGATATCGTAAATGTCGCTGCTTACTATGCACAGCAAAAGCCACAACCCGGAACAGTGAGCGATGCTTCTCTGGTTGAAGAGGGAAAAAGACTTTACCAGGGGGGAAACCTGTTAAATGACATTCCCGCATGTTCCAGCTGTCATTCTCCCAATGGACAAGGCATCCCGCCGCACTATCCAAGGATTGATGGTCAGCACCCTGGCTACGTCTTGTCGCAATTGCAGGCATTTCGTCAGGGAACGCGCAAAAACGATACCAATGAAACCATGCAAACGATTGTTTCACGCATGAGTGAGCAAGAAATGAAAGCAGTATCCGAATATATCGCCACACTCAGATAATATTTTTTATCTGAAGTAATTAAAAACAGGAGGTTCATTCTCGAAGAATGCCTCCTGTTTTTATGTGTGCTCCCTGAAAACCACTTTTTCAGAAACTACCGGCCAAGCTTGCGTTCGCACTAAATCCCCGAAGCACGGTTAATAAAAACAGGAACAGAGAGAAAATAACCTCCAGAAATATGCTTGTACCAAGTCATAAAAAAGGGCTATGTACTCGTTAACAGTTGAAACTGATTTTTCCGGCCGAGAGCGGCTTGCAGTCCGGCAACAGGTGAACTGAGATTTTCCTGTTGATCCAGCCAC
>JACTML010000045.1 GCA_014584635.1 Nitrosomonas eutropha
CCCAGCGGTGCGAGACATTCCATGACATCACGCCGACCGCCAAAAGCTGCCATAGGCAAACCACCACCAATTACCTTACCCAGAATAGTCAGATCCGGTTTGATGCCATATAGCCCCTGAGCACATTCCAGCCCGACACGAAAGCCCGTCATGACCTCATCAAGAATCAGCAGGCTGCCATGTTTTGTACACAACGTGCGCAGTGTTTCCAGAAATTCGGGGGATGCTTTGATCAGATTCATGTTTCCCGCTACCGGCTCGACGATTACTGCTGCAATTTCGGAACCCAGTTTATTGAATGTGTCTTTCACCCCTGCAACATCGTTGTAATTCAGCACCAATGTATGATTTGCGGTTTCCTCCGGAACACCAGCTGAGCTTGGATGACCGAAAGTTAATGCACCCGAGCCAGCCTTAACCAACAGTGCATCATCGTGTCCGTGGTAACAGCCTTCAAATTTAATAATCCGGTTTCTGCCGGTATAACCACGCGCAAGCCGAATGGCGCTCATACCCGCTTCTGTGCCGGAACTCACCAGCCGTACCAGTTCCAGAGAGGGCAGCAGCTGACATAATAATTCGGCGATTTCCAGCTCTGCTTCCGTTGGTGCGCCAAAGGAAGTACCGCGACTTGCTGTCTCCTGAACTGCCTTGACGACATCAGGATGAGCATGCCCAAGGATGAGGGGTCCCCATGATCCAACATAATCAATATAGGATTTTCCTTCCACATCCCAGAAATAAGCTCCCTGCCCGCGTTGAAAAAAAACAGGCGTTCCGCCTACGGATTTAAAAGCGCGTACCGGTGAATTTACACCTCCCGGAATATATTGTCTGGAGCGTTCGAATAGTTGCTGGTTGGTAGTTGTCATCGAAATATGTACTTAAAGATTATTGGAATTGATCATTCAACAGAATAATTCTGAAAATTGGCGCGCAGTGAACTGGACATCCTGTGCACCGAACAACGCATGGCTAACGGCCACAGCATCACACCCGCTGGTAATCAGTTTTGCAGCATTATCCGGATTAATTCCGCCAATTGCCACAACCGGAGTGCTTAACATCTTTTTTGCGGTACCAAGCAGATGCATGGGTGCCTGGCACGCTTCAGTCTTGGTCAGCGACGGATAAAAAGCACCAAATGCAACATAATCTGCCCCTTCCTTCTCTGCCTCAACTGCGCGATGAAACTGATCGTAACAGGAGACGCCGATAATCTTGTCCTGACCAAGATGATATCTGGCGATTGCTACAGAAACGTCTCCTTTGCCAACATGTAACCCTTCAGCATCGATCTCTATGGCCAGATCTACAGAATCATTAATAATCAATGGCACCTGAAACTGCTTGCAGAGATGATGCACCCTGCGAGCCTGCAGCAGCCGTAGCCGGTTATCAGCTTTTTTATTCCGGTATTGCAGCCAGTTCACACCACCCGACAGTGCTTGATGCACCCTTTCGCACAGCCAGTCAGTATCTTCAGTATCCGGTGTGATTGCGTAAAGACCTCCTACCCTGACCCGGTTCGCAGAACTAGCTGTCGGGATTATCGGTTTCTGCTGATGCTTCATCTTCCATCCAGAAAAATCTGTCCGGTATATATTGTCCCATTCCAGGACGAAAGCCGGCTTTGAGTGTATGCCAGGTAAATTCCTGCGCCTCATAGACACTGTCAGTAACCGACATGCCATGAGCAAGTGAAGCGGCGATTGCGGATGATAAGGTACACCCTGAGCCATGGAATGAACCAGGTAAACGTGGCCATGTGTCGGATCGGATAATTCCGCTGGTATCGTAAAGTACATTAACCACTTGGGGTGTATTTTCGTGAGCACCCTTGATAAGCACATAGCTGCACCCCCATTGCAGTAGCTGATCAGCATTTTGTTTCAGATCCAGGACCTCCGGATCATCTTCGTGCTCAAGCGCAATACGTCTGGCCTCAATACTGTTAGGGGTAATAATGGTTGCCTGGGGAAACAGCATTTCACGCATGGCAGCAATGACTTCTTCACTGGCAAATACATCGCCACGTCCGGAAGCCAGTACCGGATCAAGCACCAGCGGAATCTCCGGATAATCCGATACAACTTCAGCGATGGCAGCAATAATTTCAACGCTGCCCAGCATGCCGATCTTGAATGCCTGTACCGGCATATCCTGTAATACAGTCCTTGCCTGATCAACGATCCATTCGGCATCCATCACGAATATATCTTCGACACCGGTAGTATCCTGAACGGTGATGGCGGTGAGCACAGTAAGCGGATGACATCTCATTCCGGCAAGCGTCAGTATATCTGCCTGGATGCCCGCTCCCCCGCTTGGGTCGCTTGCAGCAAAGGATAGTACAATTGGAGGTGGTAGTGACATGCGTTAATACCGTAAAATACTATTTTAACTTAAGCAAACATACTTATCTATTATGACTACAGAAGGTAACCAGGTTTATTGTCGCTATATGTGCATGATTTGTGGCTTCATCTATGATGAAGCGGAAGGCTGGCCTCAAGATGGTATTCCTGCCGGAACCCGCTGGGAAGATGTTCCCATGAACTGGACGTGCCCGGAATGTGGTGCGCGAAAAGAAGATTTTGAAATGGTAAAAGTATAATGCGTATTCTTCATACCATGCTGCGAGTCGGTAACCTGGAGCGTTCAATCCGGTTTTATACCGAGGTACTTGGAATGCGGATCCTGCGTCGCAAAGATTATCCGGAAGGAAAATTTACACTGGCGTTTGTCGGCTACCAAGATGAAGCAGAAGGCACTGTTTTGGAACTGACCCATAATTGGGACACCGACCGTTATGATCTCGGAACAGGGTTTGGGCATGTTGCCATTGAAGTGGATAATGCCCATGAAGCCTGTGAAAAAGTTAAACAGTTGGGAGGCCGGGTCACACGAGAAGCCGGCCCAATGAAACATGGCACAACTGTAATCGCTTTCGTGGAAGACCCGGATGGCTACAAAATTGAATTTATTCAGAAAAAGGTTACGTAACTTGATGTTGTTACAGATAGCCAGATAATCTGGCTGAAACTGTCATTGCAGCCTTTCGATTTACATCCACATTGAACGCAACATTGCGCTTGCTGTCTCTCAAAAGATATACAGATAAATTTAAAAATCACTCAATCAGTCAACAAAATGAACACAATCACCCAAGAAGAAGCAGACACGGGCACAACCCAACCACCACTACTCTTTACTGACAGCGCAGCCAGCAAAGTAAAAGAACTGATTGAAGAAGAGGTAAACGAAGCGCTCAAGCTGCGGGTTTTCGTCAGTGGAGGGGGGTGCTCCGGATTTCAATACGGCTTTACATTTGATGAAACCGTTAATGAAGACGATTTCATCATAGAAAAACAGGGGGTTAAGCTTCTGGTGGATTCCATGAGTGTCCAGTATCTGCTGGGAGCGGAGATTGATTATCAGGAAAATGCTCAGGGAGCACAGTTTGTCATCAAGAATCCGTCTGCCGCCAGCACGTGTGGGTGCGGCTCTTCATTCTCGGTTTAACAGAATTTTCAGGCCGGGTAAATTGCGCCTAATATCCGCTCACCAGCTGCGCCGGTCACAGCGGGAAGATTTCCCGGAGCACGATCGATGGTCTGTCGCGCCAGCCAGGCAAAAGCAAATGCCTCTACCCAATCAGCG
>JACTML010000080.1 GCA_014584635.1 Nitrosomonas eutropha
ATTCATCTGCCTTGCCGGAGTATGCCGTGCGGACATCGCTCAGAATGTTGCTGGCAATGGTGTTATCACTGCTTTTTACCTTTACGTATGCAACCTGGGCGGCTAAGAGTCGGCGCGCCGAACAAATCCTTATTCCGCTGCTTGATATCCTTCAATCCGTACCGATCCTCGGCTTTATCTCGATTACAGTCGTGTTTTTTCTGTCCTTCGCACCCGGAAAAATGCTGGGCGCTGAGCTGGTTGCCATTTTTGCCATTTTTACTAGCCAGGCCTGGAACATGGCGTTCAGTTTTTATCAATCACTGTGTACTGTTCCAAGAGAACTGGATGAAGTATCGCGTTCATTTCGATTGAGTCCGTGGATGCGTTTCTGGAAGCTGGAAGTCCCCTTCGCCATGCCGGCGCTTATCTGGAATATGATGATGTCCATGTCAGGCGGCTGGTTTTTTGTTGTGGCGTCTGAAGCAATCAGCGTCGGTGATACGGTTGTTACGCTGCCCGGGATTGGTTCTTATATTGCGCTGGCAATTGATCAGCGTGATCTTGGTGCAATCGGCCGGGCGATTGCAGCCATGCTGATCGTAATCCTGATTTACGATCAACTTCTGTTTCGGCCATTGATCGCCTGGGCGGATCGTTTTCGTTTTGAACAAGAATCGAGTGTGATGCCGCCACATTCCTGGGTGTTAACAGTGCTGCGCCGTTCGCAATGGGTCACATGGATAACAGCTTTGCTGGCCAGGCTTTGGCGATTGACTTATCGGAAAGCACAGCAGTCCGCCCGAGAAGCAGTATCTGTCCGGAAGAAATCACAGGCAGGGACAGCGCCGTGGATAGATTGGTTATGGTACGGAACAATTGCTGCGGTTTGCATGGCTGTCTCATGGAAAATCGCACGCTTTGTTTTACAGGAAGTAGCGCTGACTGAGGTAGGCACGGCAATATTTCTGGGGTGCATAACGATGATGCGTGTGTTCGTATTGATCGCGTTTGCCAGCGTCATATGGGTGCCGGTGGGTATCTGGCTTGGATTGCGGCCAAACGCAGCGCGTATTGCACAACCGGTTGCCCAGTTCATGGCGGCATTCCCGGCTAACCTGCTGTTTCCTCTGGCAGTGTACGGGATTGTGGTATTACAGCTCAATCCGGATATCTGGCTGAGTCCACTGATGATTCTGGGCACGCAGTGGTATATCCTGTTCAATGTTATCGCGGGTGCCTCAACTATTCCGGGCGAGCTGCATGATATCAGTGCCAATCTTGGTGTGCGCGGCTGGTTATGGTGGCGGCGTGTTGCCTTGCCTGCGGTGTTTCCTTTTTATATGACTGGTGCCATCACCGCTTCAGGTGGATCGTGGAATGCCAGCATTGTTGCCGAGATAGTCAATTGGGGAAGCACGACATTGCAAGCGCATGGCCTGGGTGCTTATATTACTGAGGCAACTGCGGCCGGAGATTTTCATCGGGTGGTTCTCGGCATTACAGTCATGAGTGCGTTCGTTGTCATCGTTAACCGCTTGTTCTGGCGCCCACTGTACAGGTTAGCGGAGCGCAAATTCCGTTTGGGATGAGGGAGGAGCATATCGACATTGTGCTGCTGGATATCCGCAAGATTCACAAATCGTTCCAAAAGCCGGATGGAAGTGAGCTGCTGGTACTTGATGACATCAATCTTACTGTCAGTAAGGGTGAAATTATTGGTTTGCTGGGGCGGTCGGGTTCTGGTAAATCTACATTATTGCGCTTGATCGCCGGGCTTGCCCCGCCGTCAGCAGGCTCGATTATTTACCTTGGTAACGAAGTGACTGCCCCGCCACCAGGTGTGGCAATGGTTTTCCAGAATTCGGCCCTGTTTCCCTGGCTTACCGTACTGGAGAATGTACAGCTTGGCCTGGAGGCGTTGGGGCTGCCGGCCGGTGAATTACGCCAGCGCGCAATCAAGGCAATCGATCTGATCGGACTGGATGGCTTTGAGTCTGCCTATCCACGTGAACTGTCGGGCGGGATGCGCCAGCGCGTGGGGTTTGCACGGGCGCTGGTCGTCCACCCCAACATTCTGCTGATGGATGAGCCCTTTTCAGCGCTGGACGTGCTGACAGCAGAAACATTACGCACTGATTTTCTTGATCTCTGGTCAGAAGGCCAGCTTCCTATCAAAGGTGTAATTTTGGTGACGCACAATATTGAGGAAGCGGTATTAATGTGCGATCGCATCTTTATTTTTGGCAGTCATCCTGGTCGGATCGTGAATGAGATCAGAATTGAACTGTCGCATCCACGTTCCCGTCTCGATCCTGTCTTTCGCGATCTGGTCGAACGTATCTATGTGGAAATGACGACGCAGACAGTTTCGGGTTTAACTGGCAAACGCATGGAGTGTTTTCCTGGTACGGGGATCGGAACGGTTTTACCATCTGTAACTTCAAATTCGCTTTCCGGCCTGATTGAGGCAGTAGCGGCGCCGCCCTATAACGGAGAGGCAGATTTGCCTGTGATTGCTTCTTCCTTGCACATGGAGATTGATGAATTATTTCCGGTAGCTGAAACTTTGCAAATGCTGCGTTTTGCCGAAGTGGCCGGAGGCGATATCAAACTGACCACGGAGGGTTTACGTTTTGCGGAATTTGATACCGATCAGCGTAAACGCCTTTTTGCCTGGCATTTGCTGACTTATGTTGCGCTGGCAACCCATATTCGACGTGTGCTGGATGAGCGGCCAACGCATCGCGCGCCCTGGAACCGGTTTTCAGACGAATTGGAGGATTACATGCCAGCAACGGCTGCTGAGCGTACCTTGCGAACCATTATTACCTTGGGGCGTTACGCGGAAATCTTCTCGTACGATGATGAGAAACATATATTCAGTCTGGATAATCCTTGAGGAAATCCGTTCATGATGACCAGTTTCATACCACTCACCATTACATTTTTTATTTGTTTGATGACTGCACGGGCCGACCTGGTGTATGCCCAGACCAATCAGCCGGTTTTCACCATTGAATTCAGGCAGCAGGATCAAGTGATCAAATCGCTGCATCCAGAAGAGCTGGGTACGGTTACTAATCGGGTGATTCTGACTGTTTTTGAGGTGCACGAACGCGGAGAGCGCCAGTACAGCGCTTACTCTGTGCGATCCATTCTGGATCAGGTTTTTGGACAGCGCTGGAGAACGGTGGATGAGATTATTTTCAGCTGCCGGGACGGTTATCAGCCCGCTATTCCGGTTGCAAAATTTCTTGCTTATGATGCCTATTTTGCAGTTGCCAATGCAGATAATTCCCCTTTCATGCTGGACAATATCTTGCAGAATCATGAAACGGTGGAACTGGGGCCGGTTTACCTGATATGGGACAACCGGAAATTTCCTGTTCTGCTGGAAGAGGGCGCATCTGACATGCCTTATCAGATCATTGGTGTGGAGCTTGCCAGTTTTGCTGCGCATTTTCCGGAAATGTTTCCTTCCGCGCCTGTTTCTGCTGAAGTAAAGCGTGGTTTTTTGCATTTCCGCAAATACTGCATGGCGTGCCACACGATGAATGGCCAAGGAGGAGGAAAGGCGCCCGAGCTGAATTATCCGGTGAGTGTAGTGGAATACTTTAAACCGGAATATCTGCGGCGCTGGATCGATGATCCGGCCAGTTTACGCTTCAACACC
>JACTML010000155.1 GCA_014584635.1 Nitrosomonas eutropha
AAGGCATGGTTGCACAAAAAACTGCAGGGGGGTGTTGTTTACCTGGAATACGATCGGCAAAAGCAGGATCACTATAAAAGAGCACTTGCCCATTTATATCTTGCAAATGGCGAACATATCAATCTGTCTCTGGTTGAGCACGGATTGGCCGCCGTCACGCTGATACCTCCCAACCTGCTGCACGCCGCTACCCTGATCAGAGCCCAGCAACGGGCAGAAGCGAAGAAACTTGGAATCTGGGGTATGAAACAGTACCAACCGCGCCAGTTAGTCAAACTGACTGAGAAACCATTTGGCTGGCAGCGCTACCGGGTAAGAGCCACCGCGCTCAAGCGTAACCGCCGGTTCAGCCGCCTTGTCATCGGTAAAAACATCGATCTTTCTATTGCCAATCAGGACCTGGCTTTGTTTCCGCCCCTGAAAACCTATCTGAATAAACCACTGGAAGTACGCGGCTGGGTATCGCGCAAGAAGAATCACTTTTCAATACGCATTCAGCATCCCAGTGCGCTGATCCTGCGTTAAGGGTACATTCGACACGATGCCTGTTGCCTGCGGCTGATTGCCAGAGAATCTCTGCACAACCTCGTCATTGCGGCTGCGAGTGTAACGCGGCAGGAAACAATCCGTTGCATCAATGAAATCAATATTTTATGGATTGCCGCGTCGCTACGCTCCTCGCAATGACGAGATTCGAGGTTAATCAGAAGTTCCCTAGAGATGTTGTTATGAAAAATCGTTATAACGTGACCGTTTACGCCATTGAATGCGCGGAATAACCAGCCCCAGAAACAAACCGGCAAACAGCACCAGCGCTCCCGCGTAAAACCATTCACGTTCGACCTTTTTACCCAGTGCCTGATTTTCCTGCTCCAGCGTGTCAAGTTTTGTCGTCAAAACTTCCGCCTGCTGCCGCATTTCCTGATTCTGACTATCCAGCTGCATGGCATTGGCAGCCAGTTGCTTCAGTCTGGATAATTCAGCCTCCAGCTGCTTGTTATGCTTTTCAAGCGCAGCTGTCTGCTGCGTCAGCATCGCATACTTATGTCGGACAAGCTCAGCCTGCGCACGCGGACTGTCCGGATGGTCTTCGGAATCCGAAAACTGGCTGCTTAACTCTGCAAGCAACACGCGCGCTGCCGGATCAGCCATCAAATGGCGCGTCAGCACCCATCCCTCAACGCCCCCGGATGTTCTGACCCTGGTATGCCCGCTGCTTCGATCGCGTTCCAGTATTTCCAGCTCAGTACCGCTTTTCAGCACCTTCACGATTGCATGCTTATGACTGGGGCCAGTGCGCACCAGTACTTCCACCTGATCGCTGGCGTAGCCTTTTTCAGCATGCGCTGTCAGCGGGAGTGCATATAAAAAAATGGAGAAAATTATCAGAAGATGGGCAAATCTACTCATTTCACTTGTAGTGGCTGGTTTTAAAAAGATCGTTGATATTGCTGACAGACACTGGAACAAGCGGGTTTCATAACACCTTATCAGGATTACTTGTTGCCCTCGTCAAACCCGGATACAAAATGTTTAATCAGCAAAACCAGAAAAAAAGGAAGAGAGCTCAGCGTCGTCATCAAATAATGTTCATAGGTAAACTGATCGCCCTCATCCATAATGATGTAGGTAAAAAAGACCCCGATCGGAAAAATAATCATCAGGGACTGGAGTAACAAAAACAGATTTTTCATTATGCTGCCTCATACCAAAACTATCCGCTCTTGCCTGCCTCAAAGCCGGTTCAATACCTTACTGAAAGGCGCATTACAGCGTTAAAACCTCAATACACTTCGAGTATGCAGCACTTTGCTTGTGTCGTCCGACTTTGCCGGGTACTGCCTTCCCTGATTGAAATCCTAAACAGGCTCTTGCAAGAAACTGCACTTAAACTACAGTAGAATAACATATAAATTTAAATCATTATGCCGGGGCGGTAATCCTCAAAACCATATCAAATGACCGAATTACCTTGTGTTCTACTCGTTCTGACCAGTTTTCCGGATGCAACAGGCGCCAGAAAACTGGCGAAAATGCTGGTGGATGCCCGGCTGGCAGCCTGTGTCAGCATCCTGCAAGGGGGCACTTCAATTTATCGCTGGCAAGGAAAAATTGAAACGGCCGATGAAGTACCGGTTTTGATCAAAACCACCCGACAACGCTACCAGGCTGTGGAGCAGATGATTCAATCACAGCACCCTTATGAACTCCCCGAAGTGATTGCTGTCCCTCTCGATAGTGGATTACCCGCCTATCTGCAGTGGATCACGCAGGTAACAACCGAAACAAACACCCTACCGGAATAAACCAATGCGCTGGATAAAACTTATTTTAATTTTGCTGTCACTCAGCCTGCTCAGTACGCACACCATGGCCGAAGAAAGTCAATCTGGAGGGTTGATGAGTATCCTGCAACGTCTGGGAATGAGTGCCGACCAGACCGAGCAGGAACTGCTACCGCCGGACGAGGCATTCAAACTGTCGCTTGAAGCACGGGATGATCGTACATTGATCGCCCGTCTGACACCGGCCAAAGATTATTATCTGTATCGTGACAAGATTGCCTTTGAATCAAAAAGCGAAGGCATCCATATCGAGCAGGTCACCCTGCCTTCCGGGAAGATGAAGGATGATCAGCTTTTTGGCGAAACCGAAGTGTATTACCAGCCGCTGGAAGCAATTATCACGCTGCGCCGTGAAGCATCTGCTCCGGAACAGCTCTCTCTGTCTGCAACCTATCAGGGCTGTAATGAACCTATCGGCGTATGTTACGCACCGATCAGCAAAACCAATGAAATCCTGTTGCCCGCGATCAGAACCGCAATCGATACGGTTGCTGGAACAATCAGCGGAGATGCCCGGGCCGCCAGTACAGATCCGGCTGCCGAGCTGTTTCAGACACCCGACAATACCGCTCCGTTATTTGAAACAGAATCCTACAAAATAGAACGTCTGTTCGCCAGCGGCAATTTCTGGCTGATTCTGAGTGGCTTTTTCGGTATCGGTGTACTGCTTGCATTTACTCCTTGCGTATTCCCCATGCTTCCCATTTTGTCCGGCATTATCGCCAGCAAAGGACAGCAAATGTCAAAAACACGCGGTTTCATTCTGGCACTGGCGTATGTATTGGGAATGTCGATCACCTATGCAGCAGCGGGCGCAGCCGCAGGTTTGTCCGGAGCGATGTTATCCGCCGCCCTGCAAAATGCCTGGGTACTGGGAACGTTCGCGCTGATCTTTGTTGCGCTGGCATTCTCCATGTTCGGTTTTTACGAACTGCAGATGCCTGCTTTCATCCAGAACAAACTGGTGGAAGAAACCAGCCACTTCAAAGGCGGTCAGCTGGCAGGTGTGTTTGGAATGGGCGCATTGTCCGCGCTGATTGTCAGCCCTTGCGTGGCCGCCCCGCTGGCCGGTGCCCTGCTGTACATCAGCCAGACACGCGATGTCATACTGGGCGGCTCTGCCCTGTTCGCCATGGCTTTGGGAATGGGCATACCGCTGCTGCTGCTGGGCATTTCTGCCGGCGCACTACTGCCCAAAGCCGGCGCATGGATGAAATCCGTCCAGCAGTTTTTTGGCGTCCTGCTGCTGGCGGTAGCTATCTGGCTGATTTCACCGGTTATCACTGAAGTGGTACACATGCTG
>JACTML010000221.1 GCA_014584635.1 Nitrosomonas eutropha
CAGATCAGTATGATTGCACGTCCGGATGAGACTGGTCAGGCAAGCGAACTCGGGTTCAATCAAATGTTTCTCGATCCCTATACCGGGGAGGAGCTGGGGCGTCGCCAATCAGGCGAGATTTCCGAAGGGATGATCAACTTCATGCCTTTTGTTTACAAATTGCACGACACACTGGCATTAGGCAAGTTTGGGGTATGGGCATTGGGTATTTGTGCCCTGATCTGGACGATCGACTGTTTCGTCGGGTTTTATCTGACCCTACCGCAGCGGCGCAGACAATCTCCAAAATCTTCTCCTGATCAAAACAGCTGGGGGCAACGTTGGTGGCCTGCCTGGAAAATCCGCTGGCGATCGAGCAGCTACAAACTCAATTTCGACCTGCATCGCGCCAGTGGTCTATGGCTATGGCTGATTCTGCTCACTTTTGCCTGGTCCAGCGTCTATATGAATTTGTGGGATACCGTGTATACCTGGACCACTCGCGCAGTGATGGAATACAAAGCGCCCTGGACAGAGCTTCCAAAACGGGATATTCCTCTGGCAGAAGCCGAGATAGGCTGGCGCCAGGCACAACGCATCGGTGAAAAACTGATGGCTGAGCAGGCAGAAAAACAGAATTTCGCTATCGAGCAGGTGGTTGCACTGGGATTGAATCGTATGAACGGTACTTATGCCTATACCGTGCGCAGCTCGAAAGATATCCAGGACAAGCGAGGCAGAACAAATGTATTTTTTGATGCCAATTCGAGTGAGCTCAAACTGGCGCTGCTGCCCAGCGGCCAGTACAGTGGTAATACGGTAACTACCTGGCTCGCCGCGTTGCATATGGCTAATGTATTCGGATTGCCCTACCGCATTTTTGTCTGTGTGCTCGGTCTGGTGATTGTCATGCTGTCAGTGACTGGCATCATTATCTGGATGAAGAAACGACAGGCACGTTTCAGCCAGAAAAATCAGCAGCAGGATACGCGCTACCTGGGGCCATCGGTACATCCTCATCTGTAGCCCTCCCGGAGAAAAAATATTGATCCGTTTCAAACGGGCTGCCGTGACGGGTTTGATGCTGCTGCTCGGCGGCTGTAATACGGTATCGGAAAGGCAGGCAAATGCACTGGATGTATCTGTACCCGCTGCGTGGAGTGCGCCTGCCAATACTGCTCCACTTGCCGGGCAGCAATGGGTGGAATCGTTCAATGATCCGGTACTGTATTCACTGGTTGAACAGGCGCTGGCCAGCAATTTCGATTTGAAGACAGCCGCAGCCCGCATCCATGCCGCCATTGCACAGGCACGTATCGATGGCGCTGCACGCTGGCCTCAACTCTCATTTGCACCGGGTTATCAGTATGCACAGGTGCGCAGTACCGGGTTTGGCTCGGCACAATACAGCGTATTCGAAGCATTGTTCAATCTGAGCTGGGAAGCGGATATCTGGGGACGCATTCGTGCATTCCAGGAAGCAGCTCACCAGGAAGTGGAGGCAACCAGCGCTGATTTTCAGGCGGCACGGTTATCGCTTGCCGCACGTGTTGCACAGAATTACTTTGCATTACTGGAAGCGAAACTTCAGACTTTGGTGGCAGAACAATCGGTTGCGGATCGCAGCACGATTGCCAGTCTGGTACAGGGACGTTTCGAACGGGGTCTGGTGCGTGCGCTGGATGTGCGCCTGGTATTGACCGATCTGGCTCAGGCCCGGTCCCAACTGGCTCAGGCCAGAAACCAGGTACAGTTGGTTACCCGTCAACTGGAAATTCTGTTGGGAAATTACCCTGACGGCTCACTGCCTGAAATTGATCATGCCGTGACTGCTTTATCACGTTCAACCGTCCGGCAGGCTTTGCCTATCCCTCCGCCACAGCTTCCTGCTGGACTGCCCTCCGAGTTGCTGACCCGGCGCCCTGATCTGATCGCCGCATTTGCACGGCTGCGCGCAGCGGATGCGCGTTTGGAAAGTACCAGTAAGCTGTTATTACCGCGTATTACCCTGACAGCAGCAGGTGGAACGCGCGACAGCGCGCTGACCGATCTGATCGATCCGCGATCGGTTGTCTGGAATCTGTTTGCCGGGGCGGTACAACCCGTATTTACCGGTGGACGTATCCGTGGAAATATTCAATTGAACGAAGCCTATGTGGAAGAAGCTTTCAACCGGTATCAGGGTGTGGCGCTGAATGCCTTTCGTGAAGTCGAGCAGGCACTGGCAGCAGAAGAATGGTTACGTGCGCAGGAAAAAGAATTAAATGAGGCCGTACAGCAGACCGAAGCCAGTCAGGAACTGGCGCTGTATTCCTATCGTCAGGGTTTCATTCAGATTCTGACATTGCTGGACAGTTATCGCAGTACGCTCAATGCGCAAAGTGCTCATCTGGCTGTCAGACGACAATTGCTGAATAACCGTATCAACCTTTATCTGGCGCTGGGGGGCAGCATTTGAGCGTCATAAGGTGATCTCAAATCATCTTTGACGCACAATTTCCCGATAAAAAATAAAAAAATTGTGAATTTATCTCGTCAAATCTGGATTGCCACCCTGGTTTTCCTTATGGGTGGAGTGGCCGCCTGGCTGCTCATTCAATTCCCGCCGGAAAGCGGTAAACAGGCAGAAATACAGACACCGCCCCTTGTTCAGGTTGCCCAGGTGGACATGCAATCAAAGCGTCTGCATGTCCGATCCCAAGGGCAGGTCACTGCCCATACTGAAATCGATCTGGTGACGGAAGTTTCCGGCCGAATCATCGATATTTCACCCGCCTTCGTCAGTGGTGGATTTTTTCGGAAAGGGGATGTGTTGGCAACCATCGATCCGGCCGATTATGACCTGCGTGTAGCGCAGACACAGGCACAGGTCAGGGAGGCACGTCATTTACTGCTGCGTGAAGAAGCCGAAGCCGCCCAGGCGCATGATGAATGGAAACAGCTGGGTCAGGGAGATCCCAGCCCGCTCAGTCAGCGTATTCCGCAACTGCAGGAAATGCGTGCGAAACTGGCTGCGGCAGAAGTGGCAGCCAGACATGCCGAGCAGCTCAGACAACGCACCCGCATCCGCGCCCCATTTGACGGGCGCGTGCGCAGCAAAAATACCGGCATCGGGCAATACGTCACGCAAGGGAATGTACTGGGGATAATCTACAGCAGTGACTACGCCGAAGTCCGATTACCGGTCAGTACTCGGGATCTGGCTTTCATCGACGTACCTGATGCATCAGTTGCACATGAAGAAAATTCTCAACAAGGACCATTGGTAGTACTGGCGGCAGAATACCAGGGAGAAAAACGATTCTGGCAGGGCCAGATTACGCGCAGCGAAGGCGTGATCGACCGGGATACCGGCATGCTGATGCTGGTTGCGCGGATATCGGATCCATTTCTGCGTATACCCTCTTCACTTCAATCTGATGAGATTCGCTTGTCCAGGCTGACCAACACGACAGCACTGCCAGTCGGTTTATTTGTCGAGGCGCTGATTCAGGGACGCGCCATCGACCAGCTGGTGGTTCTGCCGACCCGTGTCGTGTTCAAAGATGATCAGATAGCCGTTGTCGATCAGCACGATCGGTTGCATCTGCGTACTGTCAAGGTACTGAAACGCGAACGTGAGCAGGTCATCATTCAGTCCGGGCTCAATCCT
>JACTML010000009.1 GCA_014584635.1 Nitrosomonas eutropha
ACATGCACATTACGCGGATTGACAGCCTTGGCTCTCAGTGTGCACAAAATGGAAAGCGGCACCATCACCGTGCGCGACCAGTACGCCACCTTGCTCAAATGAAAAGGAAACCAGCGCGGCAACAGCATGATTTCTGCTGGAATAAACGGTACACCACGCCATGGAATCTGCCGGTACATGGCAAGCAACAGGCGGGTGAACACATTTGAGCGCGCCGCCCCTCCCCGTTCCAGTATGGCGTTACGAGCACGAACCATATGTGCTGCTTCCGGCGAATCCCCAACCAGCTTCAAGGCATAGTAAACTTTAACGCTGCAGCTCATATCAAAATCACCACCATAATAGAGCGGCCAGCCACCATGCCCGCCAATTACCTGCCGGGTACGTAAAAAATTGGCAATTCTACCTTCCAGCGCAACATCTACCTCATCCATGAAATGCATCATCAGGATATATTCAGCCGGAATCGTGCAATCTGCTTCCAGCGGAAAGCACCAGTGTCCATCTTCTTTCTGCTGCGTCAGCAAAGCGGTGCGAGCACGCGTAATCGCGGTATCCAGTGAAGCAGCAGTAATGCCATTCACCCCACCATCAGCCTTATCGGCTGACAGGTAATTGAGTAATGAAGATTTACGCATTAGAGATCTGGAGAATATTTGAAAAATAGACATAAAGTGTAGAACCCTCATTTAGTAAGCCGACACAAAACAATTGTGTAGCCACCCGCTGTAAAAACTAAAACTCAACTCTATGAGATTGAATTTTTTGAAGAATTATATGTCAAGGAATCCCTGCAAAACTATCTGCATTGCCATTTCTGCATTAAAAGCCGGCTCAGAATGCTCATTTACTACGTATAAATTCTGCTTCCTCGCCGATTTTCGTCTTGAACTGACTGCCTCACTAACGTTTTTCAGAGGTTCCCTAATTCGCAGCATTTAAGGCATGGGATCGATCGTTGCAGGATCTGCTTTTATCGGATCGGTTACGAAAAAATCATCCGGATCATCAGTCAGAAAGTCATCATAATGACTGACAGGAGGATTTCCATCATATATCAGATACTCACGCTGCTGCATATAACCCTCACGAACAAACAGATAAGGATCCAGCGCCGATTCATCACGTATTTTCATTGGCCCTGAGAGACTGGCTCTTTTTTCAACGATACGTAAAATGGCCAGCGGAACAATTATCGGCCCGCTCAGCACATACGCCAGATAAAACAAGCCATCTGCAAACACGCTTGCCGGTATATCCGCTACATCGCGCGAATTGCTTGGACCATAGGCGGGAATAAAAAGATAGGATCCACTCCCTATTCCCCACACTGCCAGTGTTTGCCCAAAATCCTCATCATGCTCTTCAAATCCCATGTGGCCGGCCATATCAGCAAGCCCTCCCACACCGATTGTGGTATTGATCACAAAACGCATCGTATCTGAAAATCCCTGACGCACTTTTCCCTGTAAAAAACTGTTCAAAACCACACTCGGATAAGAAAGGTTACGATAAAAATTACTGACAGGACGTTGCACTGCCTCCGGCACATACTTTATATATGCATCGGCAGCCGGTTCAATCAGCCTGCGATCAAGCTCATCAGTAAAACGGTAGGATTTACGATTCAGCGGTTCATACGGATCATGTACGCCGGTATGATTGTTTTCTTCTGTGGGTACCGAGCTGCAACTTACACAAAAAAACATAATACACAGAAAAATACAGCGTAAATAACCCGATCCGGCTCCGGATGCAGAACGTTTCCCATCTTCCATCGTGCTATTGTTATTCTTCTTGTAACAATTCAAGATACTTTCCTAAAAAAGGCAATGGCCGGATTCACCTATATAATCATCCAGCAAGAAACATCAGATGTGTTTCTTTACGAATCAGAAGCATGGTTTGCAGCTTCTAAACTCGCCGCTCACCAAGCACAACCTCAACCAGTTTCAGTGCCTGTAACTCCATCTCTAAAACCAGTTCGTCCACTTTGGCTCGAAAATAACGGTAAAAAATAATACTTGGAATCGCAACCAGAATACCAAACGCGGAATTATACAGAGCAACCGAAATTCCATGGGCCAGTTGTACCGGATCACTACTGGTAGGTGTTCCTGATCCAAAAATCTCGATCATCCCGATCAGGGTACCGAACAACCCCATGAGCGGACTCAACGAAGCGATTGTCCCTAGTGTAGTAAGATAACGCTCCAGTTCACGAACTGCCACTCGTCCGGCTTCTTCAATCGAATCCTTCATGATTTCCCGTGGGCTATCAATATTTTTCAGCCCGGCTACCAGCACTTGCCCAAGCAGGGAATGAGTTTGTAAACGAACTAACGTCTCTGCATGCACACCAGAGCGGCGGTATTCCTGCAGCACCCGGGGCAGTAAATCTCTCGGAGAAACTTTTGATAGACGCAGACTCCACAAGCGTTCACCAATAATGCCCACTGCTATCACCGAAGCCAGTATGATCGGCCATATCGGCCATCCTGCTGCCTGAATAATTGAAAACACGAATTAATCCTCCTGGTTACAGGTAAAGTTATTACATTATATTTTGTAACATCAACTACTTTGCCCAATTATATTTTTTTACTGAAAAGGTTATACACAATTCCTGTGGATAACTATGTGAATAAATCAGGAACAAGTTCGTTAAGTATCCCTGCGGGCTTGGAATTTTCTGAACTGCCTAATTTTTAGGCCCAATAAAATTTTTAAAAACAAATGCTTATTTTAAGTTATTGTTATCCTGTAAATTTTTCTATTCGCAAAGTAATAATCAAATGTCATTGTGGATGATTATAAACCAGCATGATTGACAACGATCTTTTTCCCGGGCCCAGAAAAGTATTATGGCGCGTTGACGAGCTAAACCGGAATGTGCGCACAATACTCGAACAGACTTTTCCGCTGCTATGGGTGGGTGGGGAAATATCCAATCTGAAATGTTATCCGTCAGGGCATTGGTATTTTTCGCTCAAGGATAATAACGCTCAGGTAAGGTGCGTGATGTTTCGCCACAAAAATATGTATCTGGATTGGATACCGCAGGATGGCGTTCAGGTAGAAGCTCAGGCACTGGTTACGCTATACGAGGCACGCGGAGAATTTCAGCTGACAATCGAACAGCTTCGTCGCGCCGGAACAGGCGTTTTGTTTGAGGCATTTGAACGACTCAAAGCCAGATTGCAACAGGAAGGCTTATTCAGTCCCGGACACAAACTGCCAATTCCCCCTTACCCTCGTCAAATCGGGGTTATTACTTCACCCCATACAGCTGCGCTAAAAGATGTGCTCACAACGCTGCAACAACGTCTACCTTCACTACCTGTTATTATTTATCCAGCTCCGGTACAGGGCAAGGAAGCCACTACAGCAATCGTCGCTGCATTGCAGACTGCCACGCAGCGAAATGAGTGCGATGTATTGATTCTGTGTCGAGGAGGAGGTTCCATTGAAGATTTATGGGTATTCAACGAAGAGGTCGTTGCACGAGCGATTGCCGCTTGCCCTATCCCGGTCATAACTGGTATTGGCCACGAAACCGACTTTACCATTGCGGATTTTGTAGCAGATGTCCGCGCACCGACACCCACTGGCGCGGCTCAGTTAGCGCGCATGCAAGCGATTGATCTGCTTACTCATCGTCTGATCCATCCCGGGGAGAAAATTCGCCATCAGCTCATCCATTTATCGCAACTGCACAACCGTTTGCTGCGCGCATGGGAACGATTGCTGGAAATTTACACGTGGCGGATCGAGATACTCAAGCAACAGATGCAATCCGTCAAACCTGCCATCAACACAAGAGAAAAGCATCTGCAGGAATCAGCTGCCCGCTTACAGCGAGCGATGATGTATCGTCTGGAAAACCTGCAAACTCAACTTTCTCGGCACCAGCAACATCTCACTCACCTCAACCCGAAAGCAGTGCTGGCACGCGGTTACAGTATCGCCTATACTGCCAGCGGCGAAATTCTGCAGAATAGCCAACAGATTCATACCGGTGATAATGTACGGCTAGTGTTTGCCAAAGGATCAGCCAGAGCGAATATTACTGAAACAAACAAATAACTGGAACCTTGAACAGGTTCTTAAAGCGATCTTTTCGGCTTTTTTCTCATCACGTTTCATTTACCAGGGATTCAATTACCAATGTCCAGAGCGTTTCTTGTATTGGGAGCAGTAAATGCGTTTTTATGTGTCGTACTGGGTGCTTTAGGAGCGCACGGCCTGAAATCTATACTGGCTCCCGATATACTCACGACCTTTCAGGTCGGCGTGCAATACCATTTCTACCATGCTATCGGACTGATACTGGTTGGACTGACGCTGGATCGGTTTCCCCAAGCACGCGCGTTGAAGTTCTCCGGAATACTGATGCTGATCGGCATCGTGCTATTTTCCGGTACGCTTTATATCGTCAGTGTCACCGGGTGGAAAGGATTAAGTATGACAGCGCCGTTGGGCGGAATGTCCTACATGAGCGCTTGGCTTCTGTTTGCATGGGCGATCTGGAAAAACAAATCTGTATGAAACCGGTATTCCAGGT
>JACTML010000134.1 GCA_014584635.1 Nitrosomonas eutropha
CCGGCAGCCATTAATCCTGCTGCCACCAGAATGGCGCTGAACCCCAGTGCAATCACCATGCGGATGATGGGTACAAATGCTGCGCTCAGTGCAATGGCATGCTGATTTTTTTGCTGATAGATCTGGCTTTCGCGTTCGATCTGCTGTAATTCGTATTGCTCGGTGGTGTAACTTTTAATCGTGGCAATACCGCCAAGGTTGTTGGATAAATAGCTGTTCAGAATACTGACTTGTTCGCGCACCGCCATATAGCGCGGGGCAATACGTTTTTGAAACAGGTAGGAGCCGGCAATGACAAACGGCATCGGCAACAGCGCCATCCATGCCACGCTCGGTGTCAGATAAATAAACATGCCACCCACAGTGACGACCGTTGTTAAAAGCTGGATGAGGTCGTTGGCGCCTACATCCAGAAAGCGCTCCAGCTGGTTGATGTCATCATTCAGAATCGCCATCATCCCGCCGGTGCTGCGTTCTTCGAAATAGGCCAGTTCCAGTTTCTGGATGTGATCATAGGTATCCAGGCGCAGAGTATGCTGAATATCCTGTGCCAGGTTACGCCAGCTGAGCTTAAGCAGATATTCCCAGATGGATTCGAACCCCCAGACAATGAGCGTCAGCGTGGCCAGTATCCACAGCTGGGTGGATACTTCAGGAAATCCGAAACTGGCGAAGATGGATGCCTGCTGGTTGACGACAATATCCACTGCCATACCGATCAGTACGGGAGGCGCCAGATCGAACAGTTTGTTGAGGATAGAATAGAGGGTAGCAAGCCAGATACGGCCTCGGAACAGGCGGCCATAGCGAAGCAGGCGAATTAGCGGAGCAGTTGTGTGACTGGGCATCATAAAAAATCAGGTGAGCTTATTTGAGCGGGTAAAAACAGCTTGGAATCTGGTTGGCCGCAAATGGAAAAAGCAGGAAATCTGCCGTATAGTGCGGACTTGCTCGCAAAAAATCATTGAACAGACGTTTGAACCAGAATATGCCAACGGCTGCAGGAATATCCAAGGGAACATTATATGTGGTTGGCACGCCTATCGGAAATTTGCGTGATATTTCCCTGCGTGCACTGGAAGTGTTGTCAGCGGTGGATTGTATTGCAGCCGAGCATGTGCAGCATGCGCAAAAATTGTTCGTTGCACACACTTTACCTGCCGCATCTGCTCGTATTATGCCGTTGCATCAGCATAATGAAGACAGTGCAGCGAAGAAAGTCATCGAATTGCTGACGAATGGCAAATCGGTCGCTTTGATTTCCGATGCTGGTACACCGGCTATCTCTGATCCGGGTGCTTTGCTGGTGCAACAGGTACTGGCACACGGTTTTCCGGTAATACCGATTCCCGGTGCCAATGCGGCGTTATGCGCCCTGTCCGCATCCGGACTGATTGCGCCACACTTTTTCTTTTACGGTTTTTTGCCGACGAAAAGTGGAGAGCGTCAACGTAAACTGGCTGATCTGAAAACCTTGTACGCTTGTATTCTGGTTTTTTATGAAGCACCGCATCGCGTACTTGAGTGTGTTGCGGACATGATTGCTGTGTTTGGTCCAACGCGTGAAATTACTTTTGCGCGTGAGTTAACCAAGCTGTTCGAGACGATTTACGCTTGCAATCTGGGAGAAGCGCTGGATTGGCTGCAAGCAGATGAAAATCGCCTGAAAGGTGAGTTTGTGCTGCTGCTGGCGCCAGTAGCAACACCTGCGCAAGAGGAGATTAGTCTGCACGCTGTACACGTACTGGCCGTTCTGCAAAAGGAGTTACCCTTGAAACAAGCTGTGCAGCTGGCCGCGGAAATTACAGGCGAAAACAGAAAAAAATTGTATGCCCGGGCGTTGCTGGAACAGAAAACATGAGCGCTGCAGATGAACAGCAACACCATCATTATCAATGATCAGAATCAGACAGAAAAATTACCGATTGATTGAAAGGAGATGCACGAATGTGGTTGAGATGGATGACAGGTTCAATATTTTTAATGCTGGTGGCTTTACCCATGATTTCGTCAGCCAGTCAGCCAGCTGATACAAATGTAGCGATAGCCAAATGCAAAGGATGTTTCTGCCCGGGAAATCCCTGTCAACTTTGTCGGTTACCGCCCCATACGGATGATCCGATTCCTGAAAATGAATCTGAAACCTGCCGCGCCGTCCGGGAAGCTGTCCCTCCAACATCATTTCAGCCAGGTGAAAACGAATATTTTACCAATCTGGATAAATCGACCATGTTGTGCATTCGCAGCGGTGGTGATGTCGTTCCTAATACGCGCCGTGCTCCCGGTTATCCAGGGCGCGTGTATTGCAAACCAGGTCTTTTACCGCGCTGAGCGTTTGTTGATTGCGACCGTATGAGAATTATTACTTTAAATCTGAGTGGTTTGCGTTCTGCTGCTAAAAAAGGCTTGTTCGACTGGCTGCCACAACAGGAAGCAGAGGTGGTGTGTGTGCAGGAACTCAAGGCGCAGCAGGATGATATCAAAGGCGTTATGCGCTCACTGGAGGGCTACCACAGTTATTTTCATTGTGCGGAAAAAAAAGGTTACAGCGGTGTGGGATTGTATGCCCGATATGCGCCTGATCAGATTGTGGAAGGTACCGGTATTCCCGAAATTGATGCAGAAGGACGCTTTTTGCGGGCGGATTTTGGTAATTTGACCGTTATTTCCATTTATCTTCCTTCCGGTTCCAGCGGAGAACATCGTCAGGCAGCAAAATTTTTCTTCATGGAGCAGTTTTTTCCATTATTGCGAGAATTGGCGGTATGCGGCCGCGAGGTGCTGTTGTGTGGTGACTGGAATATCGCGCATAAAGAAATTGATCTTAAAAACTGGCGTTCCAATCAGAAAAACTCCGGTTTTTTGCCAGAAGAGCGCGCTTGGCTATCTACTGTATTTGATGAATTGAAGCTGGTGGATGTGTTTCGCGCAATCAATCCGGAGCCGGATCAATATACCTGGTGGTCCAATCGCGGTCAGGCATGGGCCAATAATGTGGGGTGGCGCATTGATTATCAGATTGCCACACCCCAACTGGCGAGCACTGCCACCTGCACATCAATTTACAAGGAAGAACGCTTCTCCGATCACGCCCCGCTCATCATCGATTACGCTTTCGAGCTATGAAATCCACTGCATGCGGCTGGCTGCATGCGCTGCGTATTTATATGCATCCACGTGTACTTGGCATGCTGCTGCTTGGGTTTTCTGCCGGATTACCCATGTTACTGGTGCTGGGAACCTTGTCATTCTGGTTACGCGAAGCGGGCGTTGATCGAGCGACGATTGGCCATCTGAGTTGGGTCGGATTGGCTTATGGTTTTAAATGGACATGGGCGCCGCTGGTTGATCGCATGCCATTGCCGCTGCTTACCCACTGGCTGGGACGTCGTCGCGCCTGGCTCTTGTTATCGCAACTGGTTATCAGCATGGCGTTAATTGGCATGGCAGGGACGGATCCGGCACAAGACCTGGTGCGTATGACCGTGTGCGCAATCATTGTCGCATTTGCGTCTGCCACACAAGATATAGCCTTGGATGCTTATCGAATCGAGGCAGTTGCCTTACGCCTGCAGGGCGCGATGGCTGCAACTTATCAGGCGCGATGGCTGCAACTTATCAGGCAGGTTATCGATTAGCGATGATTCTGGCTTCTGCTGGCGTACTTTGGATTGCAGCTGCATTGGATGCATCCCCGGATGAATACAGTGCCACTTCCTGGCAGGTGGCTTATACCATTATGGCGGGTTGTATGTTGGTGGGAATGATCACCACACTGATTATTCGTGAACCGGAAATCCCTGCTGCACAGCTGGCAATCAACCAGGCATCACAAACAACCTCCATATCTGCGCGATTACTTGCCTGGCTGGATAGCGCGGTGATTGCACCATTTCGTGATTTTATTCAGCGCTATGGCTATCACGCATTGCTGATACTGACGTTGATTG
>JACTML010000121.1 GCA_014584635.1 Nitrosomonas eutropha
GGTTTTGATAACAGGAATACTGCTGGGAAAGAGCAAATGCTCGGGTTTTCCGGCAATTCCCTGAGTATAAACAGGCGGATGTTCCAGCAGCCAGATTTCGTCGGTGGTTGCATGCGTACGCTGCTGTGTGAAATCTTTCATAGCTTGCCAGGCCGAAAGGTACTCCACTGTTCCCATGTTTCTTACTGTGATGGGAAACATGTTGCCTGTTTGTAGTCCATTATTTGGTTTGCTCAATGCTGTTGGCGCAGGGCGAGTCTCTTTCACGACATAGTTCCGTTGCGCTGATGATTTAGTGCCGCGTGCTATCGCTCAATCTACAGTAGCATTGTTACCATCGGGTGGCTATGTAAAGCTTGGTAGATGGAGTCCAGTTGTTCACGCGATATTGCCCGAATTGTGCAGGTCAGGCTCATGTAAGTTCCACTTCTGCTGGTGCGAACTTCAAGTGTTGCGTCGTCAAAATCGGGAGCGTGTATTTTGACAATCTCCAGTACGGATTGAGTGAATCCTTGTTGTGATTTCCCCATGATTTTTATCGGGAAATCGCAGGGATATTTGATAAGCGATTCTTCTGTCATGAAACTGCGCTACTGGTTTGCAATATGGCCGCGCATTACTGTCTGTTTGTATGCCTGGTAATGTCGATTGAGTTGCTGGAAGATCGGGCCGGGAGTGCCATTTCCCACTGAGTGCCTGTCAAGCTGAGTGATGGGTAAAATTTCCTTGGTGGAAGAGGTGAGCATGATTTCCTCTGCTGTGTGCAATTCAGATTCCGAAATGTCTCTGATTGCATGAGGAATGTTATGCGTTACAGCCAGTTCCAGCACTACATCATAAGTGGTGCCGGGTAATATGCGGTGATCTTTGGGAGGGGTCAGCAGCTGATTACCCTTCACAATGAAAATATTGCTGGCTGCTCCCTCGGTCAGCAACCCATCGCGTATCAGGATGGTTTCCATGGCGTGCTCATCTGCTGAAAGCTGGCGCAGCAGTATATTGGGCAGGAGAGAGATGGTTTTGATATCACAACGTCCCCAGCGGTTGTCTTGCGCAGTGATGGCAGATGCCCCGGATCTGAGCAGTTCTTCCGAAGGTGTCAGTAGCGGGCTGCTCATCATGAAGACGGTGGGCGTTATTCCATGAGGAAACGTGTGATCGCGTTTTGCTACACCACGAGTAATATGTAAATACAGATACTGATCATCGTATTCGTTTAGTTCGATAATGCGAGTAACCAGATCAGTCCATTGTTTTTCAGTATGCGGGTTCGGGAGACGTATACCGTCAAGGCTGTGCTGCAATCGGGAAAGGTGCTCATTCAAGCGAAACGGTTTGCGCGAATAAACCGGTATCAGTTCATAAACACCATCTCCGAAAATGAAGCCTCTGTCCAGTACGGGAATGGTAGCCTGTTCTATGGGCAAAAACTTTCCATTGAGATAAATCATGCTTTTATGGTCCGTCAGATTAATTGAACAGCATTTTTATATTATCCCACGCGCGCCCAAAGAAATTGGCTGTTTCAACAGCTTCCAGTGCGACTAACGGGTAAGTGGCTATTTCCAGTCCGTCCAGGATAAATTTTACCTTGCCTATCTCCTGGCCTTGACCCACAGGCGCGATAAGTGGCTGGCGATATTCCATTCGTGCTTTGATTCCTTCAACCTTGCCCTTGGGAAGTGAAAAATAGATATCCTGGTTAAAACCTACTTTGAGCTTGTTTTGTGAGCCCTTCCAGATCTGGATATTTGCTACCGGCTGATCTTTCTTATAGGGATGAGCGGTATCGAAAAACTGGAATCCGTAATTCAGCACACGCTGACTTTCAATGCTGCGAGCATTGGGCGAGGCAGTACCCATTACTACAGAAATAAGACGCCGGTGATCGCGTTTTGCCGACGTAACCAGGCAGTATCCGGCTGCTTCAGTCCAGCCCGTCTTCATGCCATCGACGTTAGGATCTGTCCATAGCAGACGGTTGCGGTTTTGCTGGGTGATGCCATTGTAGGTGTATTCGCGCAAGGAGTAGAGGGGATAGTACTCCGGAAAATCCCTGATGATGGCTGCCGCCAGCAATGCCAGATCATGCGCTGTACTGTAGTGGTTGGTGTGCGTCAGACCGGTTGAATTGGTAAAATTTGTGTTGTACATCCCCAGGCGCTTGGCTTCTTCATTCATCATGTGTACAAACAGATCTTCTGAACCGGCGATCAGTTCAGCCAGAGCGACGCAAGCGTCATTTCCCGATTGCACGATGACGCCGTGGATCAGTTCATCAACGGTCACCTGTTTGTTTGGCTCAATGAACATACGTGATCCTGCCATGCGCCAGGCTTTTTTGGATACAGGCACGACTTGATCCGGCTGAATACGATGCTGATTCAGCGCTTTAAAGACGACATAAGCTGTCATTAATTTGGTGAGCGAGGCAGGATCCAGTCGTTCGTGCGGGTTGGCGCTGGCGAGTGTCTGACCGCTGTGATAATCAATCAGAATAAAAGATTTGGCAGCAACCGATAGCTCAGGCTGTTGTGACCATGCCGGGAAAACGGGCATGAATAAGATCAGGAGAAGAATAAACCGTTTCATCATCATGAAGGTCAGCAAAAGCTTTATTATACTCTGACTTTATGGCGCGAATTTCCCGAATCCTGTTCCTGTTTGTCCGGATGCAGATTTGACATTCTTGATATGCTAACCCATAATTCGCGGTTATCTTGTACTACAATAAAACAAAGGAAATTTAGTGAAAACCTTTTCTGCCAAGCCGCTTGAAGTCAAGCATGAATGGTTTGTGGTTGATGCGACCGATAAAGTTCTGGGTAGGTTAGCGGCGGCTATTGCCCATCGTTTGCGTGGCAAGCATAAGCCTATTTATACACCGCATGTAGACACCGGTGATTATATTGTGGTTATTAACGCTGACAAGTTAAGAGTAACCGGGAACAAGGCTGAAGATAAAAAATATTATCGCCATAGCGGTTATCCCGGAGGGCTCTATGAGACCACCTTTAAAAAGATGCATGCCCGTTTTCCTGCCAGACCGCTTGAGAAGGCTGTGAAAGGTATGCTGCCCAAAGGGCCTCTTGGGTACGCCATGATAAAAAAACTGAAAATTTATGCCGGGGATGTGCATCCTCATGCCGCTCAGCAACCTCAGCCACTGGAAATCAACGCTTAACTTTATAAATTATGGCTACTCAATATAACTATGGAACCGGACGCAGAAAAAGTGCAGTTGCCCGGGTTTTTATTAAACCAGGCACTGGTGTTATTACGGTAAATCGTAAGCTTGCTGACGAATATTTTTCTCGTGAAACGGGACGCATGATTATTCGCCAACCTTTGGAGCTGACCGGAAATACTGCTAATCTGGATATTATGGTCAATATACGCGGAGGAGGGGAATCCGGTCAGGCGGGTGCTATCAGACACGGCATTACGCGTGCACTGATTGATTATGATGAGACATTGAAACCAGCCTTGAGCAAAGCGGGATTTGTGACCAGAGATGCGCGTGAAGTAGAGCGAAAAAAGGTTGGATTACGTAAAGCAAGACGTCGTAAACAATTTTCTAAACGGTGATGGTTATCA
>JACTML010000008.1 GCA_014584635.1 Nitrosomonas eutropha
CAGGCAATGGAATTTATTTGCAAACTGCCGCATGGTCTGCAAACGGAGCCTGAAAAATGTGGTGTTGTATTTTCTGATAATCAGCGTCAGCGTATTCTGATCGCGCGGGCACTATTAAAGAATCCGGGTATCATTATTCTGGATGAGAGTGCCGCTTGTTTTGATACGGATAATGTTTTTCTGATGCGTGCACTGCACGTATTGCTTCGTAATCGTACAGCTTTGATTCTTTCATCGCGTCCAGCGATGCTGGATCTTGCAGATCAAACGTTTGATCCCGAAAACATGAACACGTCATTTACTATCAACCAGATTTCCGTCGAATGACCTATTTTAATTATGCTGCAAATACAAACACTGAAAATATGATTGTGTTGGCAATGCCAGAGGTATTTTGAATGAAATTTTTTTTTGATCTTTTTCCAATAATCCTGTTTTTTGCAACGTATAAAGTTTACGGCATTTATAGTGCAACTGCAGTTGCCATTGTCGCTACCTTTGCCCAAATTGGCTGGGTGTGGCTGCGCCATCGTAAGGTTGACAATATGCTGTGGGTGAGTCTCGCAATTATTGTTGTCTTTGGTGGTGCAACACTCATCCTGCAAGATGAAACCTTTATCAAGTGGAAACCAACCGTGCTTTACTGGTTGTTTGCTGTTGTTCTTTTTTCAGCCCATAAAGGGTTTAACAAGAATCTGATTCGGACAATGATGAAAGAGCAAATCAAACTGCCTGAATCTGTATGGGAGAAACTGAATAACAGCTGGTCGATTTTTTTCGGTGTGATGGGAGCTATTAATCTTTACGTTGTTTATAACTATTCAACCGATACCTGGGTGGATTTTAAACTGTTTGGTTTTACGGGACTCATGTTTGCTTTCATCATTCTGCAGGCTCTGTTCCTGGGAAAATATATGGAGAAAAATGATGATCAGAAAATCTGATTTGTTATCAGATAAATGATCCATCAGGCAACCAAACAATTCCGGATTGCGGCTGTTACGCCAAACTCTTTTGCTGATAGATTAATCCTGTGGCAGCGTGCCTGTGGACGCCATTCCCTGCCGTGGCAAGGTACACGTGATCCTTATACTATATGGATATCAGAGATAATGCTGCAGCAAACGCAGGTCAGTACGGTTATTCCTTATTACGAGCGCTTCATGACAGTTTTCCCGAATGTTGCATCACTGGCTGCAGCGTCGCTTGAAGAAGTACTCGCAATGTGGAGTGGCTTGGGCTATTACTCGCGCGGACGCAATCTGCATCGGACAGCACGCATATTATTGGAGCAGTATGATGGCGTATTCCCACAAAAAGCGCTTGTACTTCAACAATTACCGGGAATTGGTCGTTCTACCGCAGCGGCTATTGCTGCTTTTGCGTTTGGTGAATACTGCGCGATCCTTGACGGAAATGTTAAACGCATTCTTGCCCGTTACTTGGGCGTTAACGAATATCCTGGCGAAAAGACAGCTGAAAAATATTTGTGGGAACTGGCAGAAAGTTTATTGCCTGTCGAAAAAGATCACCAAACAATAGCATCCTATACCCAGGCATTAATGGATTTGGGCGCACTGGTTTGTGTACGCACGCAACCACATTGTCAGCGCTGTCCGTTACAGGCTGATTGCAATGCTTATCAAAGCAACCGGACAGCTGTTCTGCCTGTTCCCAGACCCAGAAAAATACTTCCGATAAGAGAAACCATGCATTTGATTCTCCTGGATCAGGACAGGGTTCTGTTAAAGAGACGACCGGCCACCGGTATCTGGGGAGGGCTATGGTGTTTTCCGGAAATAGCTGTTGATCAAAGTGGGGTTGATTACTGTGAAAAGAATTTGCATATGCAGGCGCTAAAATTTGCTGAGCTTCCTCATTTGCAGCATATGTTTACGCATTTCAAACTTGTGATCAGACCGCTGTTGTTATCTGTAACGTATCAGCCAGCGCATAAAGAAAACAGTGAAAACAATACTCTTTGGTTAACAATCGAAGAAGCCTTGCAGCAGGCGATACCTGCCCCTGTCAGAAAATTACTGTTATCAACTCGATCCTTACTTCAATCTTGCATTTATGAGTGATATTCCCCTTCAGAACTGGAAGCAACAGCAACGTACGCGTCTGCGTAAATTGCGTCAACAGATTCCAGCGGCGCAGCATCTGCTTTGGAGTGAAGCAATTACTACTGCTCTGACACAAGGTTTTCCAGTTCTCGAGAATCATAAAATTGGTTTTTACTGGCCATACCAGGGAGAATATGATCCGGTACCAGCGATGACATCGCTAAAAGCACGTGGTGCTACGCTTGCCTTGCCAGAGGTAACTGGTAAAGGAGAGCCGCTCCGGTTTGTTGAATGGTGGCCGAGTGCCCCCATGAAGAAGGATATTTATGGCATACCGTTTCCGGACAGTACCCGGGAAGTCGCTGTAACCAGCCTTGTTATTCCATTGCTGGGTTTTGATGAACAAGGTTATCGTCTGGGTTATGGCAGCGGTTACTTTGATCGTACGCTTGCTGCAATGAATCCGCGTCCGCTTACGATTGGTGTGGCATTTGAGATATTGCGTCTGTCAACAATTTATCCGCAGCAACATGACATTCCAATGGACTATGTTGTGACTGAGCAATCCATTCTGTGCAGAACAGATGCTGGTCTTGTACCCATGACGGTAGCTGATTGTGCAGCTCGAAATAGAATTGTCAGAGATTAGCTGGTTTTGCTTCTGCCAGTGGGTTCAGCAGGAATCTGATCAGGATTTCAATTATCATGTCCCCCAGCGAGGCATCAGGGTATGTGCTACGCCGAGCTGGTCAAGCACGCGTGCAACAATAAAATCAATGATGTCCTGAATGTTTTCAGGCCGGTGATAGAAACCGGGGTTGGCGGGAAGTATCACTGCTCCACTGCGCGCGAGTTTCAGCATATTTTCCAGATGAATAGTAGAAAAAGGTGTTTCCCGGGCAACAAGAATAAGTTTACGCTGTTCTTTCAGCATGACATCCGCTGCGCGTTCAATCAGTTTTTGCCCTAAACCGGCTGCTACAGCAGACAGAGTTCCCATAGTGCAAGGGCAAATCACCATGGCGTCAGCCGGATTGGAGCCGGAAGCAACTGGTGCGAACCATTCTTCCCGACCAAAAACACGCAGTAAACCGGGTTCAATGCTGAAATAATTATTTAAAAAGGCTTCTGTTTCTTTAGGACGGGTAGATAGCGTCAGAGCCATTTCCTGTTGTGCCACAATCTGGGCGGCCTGGGAATAAAGCAAATAAACCTGATGCCCTTGCTGCAGAAGTATTTCCAGCAAACGAATTCCATATGGCATGCCAGATGCACCAGTCAGAGCGACCGTAATTGTTTTCTTTTTACTCATGTTCCCTTGAAAAATTTTGGAAGAATGGCTGTCTGGGTAATCGCTTGCCGTTTATGAATTATGTACTTTTCACTGCGGTCAGTATCTCGCTGACGCATAAATTGAAAATGCAGGAGGGTGATATTGGTGGATCTCACCTTATTCAGTGTGAGGATCGTCGAATTGCTCTGCAATATTTCCATTCATTTCTGATTCATGCCGGCGAACAAACTCCTGGG
>JACTML010000031.1 GCA_014584635.1 Nitrosomonas eutropha
CAGCAGGTTTTCCAGCACTTCATGCTGAATCCTGGGTGCAATTCCGGCTTTGCCGATCTCGCTACGGCCTTCAGATACAGCTTCCGGCTGTAACGACAAAGCAAGCTTCCGGGCATCCCGTACTACCTCAACAGAAAGTATATGTCCGGGACTGGAACGTATCTTAGCGACAACATCTTCCCACGTGGAAATTTTCTCTCCATTAATTGTCACGACTTCGTCACCCGCCTTAAAACCTGCGCGTGCTGCTGCTCCATCAGCCATCACCTGATCAATAATCGGGGGAATTACTGGCCGATATGCGCTCAAACCCAGCCTGGTCAAGAAATCACTTTCAAGCTCTTCCGCACCAAGCGCACTCAAATCCAGTTTGAGCCGGCGAGTCACTCCACTTTCACCGGTTACCGTTATCCTGACGTCAGGATTTTTATCCACCGCATTATCCAGTAACAGCAGCCGCGCTTCCTGCCAGGTGATGATTGCCTTGCCGCTGATTTCAGTAATGGTGTCCCCGTTTCGAAAACCGGCCGAAGCTGCAAGGGTTTCAGGCTTGATTTCTCCCAGGATTGGCTTCACACCATTGACACCCAGTACAAAAAACAACCAGTACAGCAGAATGGCCAGTAAAAAATTAGCTGCGGGCCCGGCTGCTACAATGGCAAAACGTTTGGAGACAGGTTGCCGGTTAAAAGCGCGCGGCAGTTCATCAGCAGAAACCCGGCCTTCACGCTCATCCAGCATCTTGACATACCCGCCCAAGGGAATTGCCGCGATTGCCCACTCCGTCTGATCCTTCCCGAGGCGTTTTTTGAACAGCGGCTGACCAAATCCGAGAGAGAAGCGCAGCACCTTGACGCCGCACCAGCGCGCAACCAGATAATGACCAAATTCGTGAAAAGTGATCAGCAAACCCAGTGCGATCACAAATGCAAAAACAGTCGAAAGCAGCGTCATATCAGAAATCTGCAAAAATTATCTATCCTGCTGTTCAGCCTGAAATTGCTGAGGTATCAAGCCTTCCATTTTTCCTGACCTGATTATCAGCCAACCATTTGCGCGCAGTCTCACGTGCGAGCGAATCAGCCTGGATTACATCATCCAGATCTGTCACTTCCTGCCTGTCTATTGACTGCATGACATGCCTAATGATGGCAGGAATGGCTGTAAAGGATATTTTGCCTGCCAGAAAAACCTCAACTGCGACTTCATTGGCGGCATTCAATACAGCCGGCATATTGCCTCCCTTTGAAAGCGCTTCATATGCAAGTCCGAGACAGGGGAATCGCTCAAAATCCGGAGCTTCAAAATTTAGTTGTGCAATTTTAAAAATATCCATGGATTGCACGCCACTTTCCATTCTTTCCGGATAACCCAGAGCATGGGCTATCGGCGTACGCATATCCGGATTACCAAGTTGTGCCAGCACCGAGCCATCAATATATTCAACCATGGAATGAATAACACTTTGCGGATGCACAACTACCTGAATCCTGGAGGGTTCGACATTAAACAGCCAGTGTGCCTCAATGACTTCCAGCCCCTTGTTCATCATGGTGGCTGAATCAACCGATATTTTTCTGCCCATTACCCAATTAGGATGAGCACAAGCCTGCTCCGGAGTAACCGTTGCCAACGTCTGCAGATCCGATTTTCGAAAAGGCCCCCCTGAGGCAGTCAGCAATATCCGGCGGACTCCGGAACCGGTCAGATCACCGTTATAGTGTTGTGGCAGCGACTGAAAAATCGCATTGTGTTCACTGTCTATCGGTAACAACGTTGCATGGTGCTGCCTGATTGTATCCATAAAGATACGCCCGGCCATCACCAGCGTTTCCTTGTTAGCCAGCAGAATATGCTTGCCTGCCCGCGCTGCTGAAAGCGTTGGACGAATACCCGCTGCACCAACAATTGCTGCCATCACGGTATCTATTTCCGGCAGGGATGCCACTTTCTCCAGTGATTCAACCCCTGAAAGCACTGTGGTAGCCAGGTTTGCTGCGCGCAATTTATCTTCCAGCTGCCCGGCACTTTGTTCGTTCAGCATCACGGCATACAGCGGATGAAACCGCTTGCACTGCTCAAACATTTTTTCAACATTTTTGTCGGCAGTCAGGGCAACTGCCTGAAATCGGTCAGGATGTCTTGCGACTACATCCAGGGTGCTTTCTCCAATGCTGCCGGTTGAACCCAGAACAGTCAAACGACGAATATGAGTCATAGTTCAGTTGAATAGAATAAGAGGGTCGATAGTGCAGCAACGGGCAAAACCGGGATCAATGCATCGATACGATCCAGTATACCGCCATGTCCTGGCAGAATATTGCCGCTATCCTTGACACCCGCCTGACGTTTTAATAGTGATTCGAACAAATCCCCTGTTATTCCCAGCACCGCAAGTATGAGTAATAAAGGGATTAGCCAGTTGATTCGCTCGTGGCCTTCTTCATTTACTGCATAAAACCAGATGAGCGCATAGATCAGCACAGCCACCAGCGCTGCAGCCACACCTTCCCATGTTTTTCCCGGACTGATCCTCGGTGCAAGTTTATGCTTGCCGCAGGCACGTCCGACAAAATAGGCGGCACTGTCAGAAATCCATACGACTCCCATGAATCCCAGTAACAACCATGGATCTATCGCACGCAGCTGATAAAGAGACAGACATGCCGGCAATAGCACCAGCCATCCCATTAGCATGAACAGCCATTCGTTGCGAACAGATCTGACTATTGCCAGCTGGAAAGGTACCGCCAGCAGCCAGAAAACAGCAGATGCGATATAAAAACCAATCATGGCCGGATCTGCCGGATTTCTGGATACAACCACGCTGATCAGGAATAATAACTCGCCTCCCAATAGCGTGGTAAAAATCATGTACAGAACAGTTTGCCCAACCGAGAAACGCCCCAGACGACACCATTCTCTGGCCGCTGTGACAGTCAGCCCCAAAAGCAAGACTGCCCAGAAAATATCCGGCAGATAAAATAATGCCGCCAGTAAGGCGGTCAATAACGCGAATGCGGTAAGAAGTCGAGTACTCAGCATGAACGGGTGAATCCCGTTAGTTGATCATGATCATTAAATTTTGTTTCCGCCCAGAATGGTATTCCTGATTTCCTGCTGGTTAGCAAGCTGTTCACTGGTACGGCCAAATCTGCGCTCTCGCTTCTGGTAAGAGCGGATAGCCTCATCAAGCGCTGTTGCATTGAAATCCGGCCATAACATATCAGTAAAATACAGTTCGGTATAGGCAAGCTGCCACAGCAGGAAATTACTGATCCGGCATTCTCCCCCCGTGCGAATAAACAAATCCGGCTCAGGAGCATCCGCCATGGCCAAGTGCCTTGAAAGATCAGGTTCGTCAAAATCAGCGGCTAAATCCGGATGCTGGGCGATCATTTTACGTACCGCCTGCATGATATCCCATCGTCCTCCATAATTTGCAGCCACCGTAAAATACAAGCGAGTATTGTCGGCAGTAAGCACTTCTCCATGCCGCACACAGTCGACTATCTGAGGATCAAACTTGGAAAGATCGCCAATTACCCTGAACCGAACTCCGTTTTCATGCAGGCTG
>JACTML010000078.1 GCA_014584635.1 Nitrosomonas eutropha
TTCCAGCGATCGCTCATCTTATTCAGAAAATTCATGAGTGCGCCCGGGCGATCCGGAAATTCAAAACGATAAAGCACTTCGTTGCTGACTCCTCGCGAATGCCCTCCCACCATATGACGAATATGCAATTTGGCCATTTCGTTATCGGTCATATCTTCCGCACGCAAATCGTTGTCTTGCAGAATTTGAATCAGTTTCGTTGCCTCTTCACGATTGCGCACCGATATTCCGACGAAGACATGTGCTTGCTGAGAGTCCGCATAGCGATAATTGAATTCAGTGATGTTGCGCGTACCGATCAGGTTGCAGAATTGCTTAAAGCTGCCGGGTTTTTCAGGAATCGTCACCGCCAGAATTGCTTCACGCTGCTCACCCAGCTCGGCTCGTTCGGAAACATGGCGCAAACGGTCAAAATTCATATTTGCACCGGACGCCACGGCGATCATGGTTTCATGCAGCAGATTTTTTTGCTTGACGTAGGCTTTTAATCCAGCCACTGAAAGCGCGCCAGAGGGTTCAACAATAGAGCGAGTATCTTCAAATATATCCTTGATGGCAGCACAAATAGCATCTGAATCCACTAGCAGGATATCGTCCACCAGCTCACGGCACAGCCGGAAAGTTTCCTTTCCCACCTGGCGAACAGCCACGCCATCAGCAAACAACCCCACTTGAGGAAGTTCAACGCAATAACCCGCCTGCAGGGAACGATACATGGCGTTGGAATCTTCCGGTTCAACTCCGATTACCCTGATATCCGGACGCAATCGTTTTACATACGCGGCAATACCGGAAATTAATCCCCCTCCCCCAATCGGGACAAAGATTGCGTGAATTTTTCCGGGGTGCTGACGCAAAATTTCCATGGCAATCGTACCCTGCCCGGCAATTACATCAGGATCATCGTAAGGATGAATAAACTCAACCCCTTTTTCTCTGGCAAGGTTCAGCGCATATTCATAAGCATCATTATAGGAATCGCCCTGCAACAGCACAGCTGCTCCCATCGCCATGACCGCATTGATCTTGATTTGCGGGGTGGTCGTTGGCATAACGATAGTGGCTGAACACCCCAGCTTTTGCGCTGCCAGTGCCACTCCTTGCGCATGATTGCCTGCCGAGGCAGCTACCACCCCTTGCTGCAATGCCTCTGCATGCAGTCTGGCCATCTTGTTATAGGCGCCACGCAGTTTGAAGGAAAAAACCTGTTGTTTATCCTCTCTTTTGAGCAATACCCGGTTATGGATGCGGGCAGATAATAATGGTGCTGAGTCCAGGCGCGTTTCAACCGCAACATCATAGACATGTGCGGTTAATATCCTTTCAAGGTAATCATTAATCATGATGGCAAAACCAGAGGGGCATCACAGTAATCGTGCATAAAAACTAAAAACAATAGCCCGCTATTTTTAGTCTCAGAGAAAAGATACTCACGCCAGTGCGGTAAACGGCCCGAGATTGCTACTGCAACCCTCGCGCAAGGTCAGCTTTAATATCTTCCGGTGATTCCAGACCAACCGCGATACGCAATAGACCATCGCTCACTCCGGCAGCTTCACGTGCTTCCCGGCTGATGCGTCCGTGTGTTGTTGTCGCAGGATGGGTAATGGTACTTTTGGTATCGCCCAGGTTTGCGGTAATCGATAACAGCTGTACGGCATCCACAACCCGCCAGGCCGCTTCCTTACCGCCCTTGGCTTCAAACGACACAATACTGCCTCCCGTCGTCTGCTGGCGCATCGCCAGCGCATGTTGCGGGTGAGATGGCAGGCCCGGATAAAATACCCGTGCCACGTTAGGATGTGCTTCCAGCCAGCGTGCAACTTCCAGTGCGTGCTCGGAATGGGCTTTGACCCTGATACTCAACGTTTCCAATCCTTTTAATATTACCCAGGCGTTAAATGCACTCAGTGCCGGACCACCTGTACGTAAAAAGGAAAATATACCGCTATCCATCAGCAAATCACGCTTGCCCAGTATTGCTCCCCCCAGAATTCTGCCTTGTCCATCCAGATATTTTGTCGCCGAGTGGATTACCAGATCAGCCCCCAGTTTAAGCGGTTGCTGCACAATCGGTGTACAAAAGCTGTTGTCAACCGCCAGCCATGCACCCGCTTGTTTGGCGATAGCCGCCAGTGCTGCAATATCAGAAATTTCCGTCAGTGGATTGGAGGGCGTCTCCATAAAAAACAACTTGGTGTTCGATTTGGCTGCTGCCCGCCATTCGTCCGGATTGGTTGCCGAAACAAAAGTGGTTTCGATATTGAAGCGGCTGAGAATGTTATTGAACAAGCCGACGGTCGATCCAAACAAACTGCGCGAGGCAACGATATGATCGCCCGCTGACAGCAATCCCATTACGCAGGTTGTAATTGCTGCCATTCCTGTGGCTGTTGCAATACAGGCTTCTGCACCTTCCAGCACAGCCAGGCGCTCCTGCATGGCTGTAACCGTCGGATTGGTAAAACGCGAATAGATATTGCCGGGTTCCTGTCCGGAAAAACGCGCGGCTGCCTGAGCTGCACTATCGAATACAAAACTTGATGTCAGAAAAAGCGCTTCCGAATGCTCGTTAAACTGACTGCGATGCACACCGCTATGAATTGCCAGCGTTTGAAGATCTAATTCATTTTCCATAATTATTTTTAATCCATTGAGAGCAAGGTTAAATCCAGTTGAGTAGTACGCTCATCCTGCGATAACCCGAGGTTGTTACGTTGAGATTCGATTCTGTAAAGGTATTCCTGCGTGACACTGCCTGTGATGTAATGCCCATCAAAGCAGGATGTTTCAAAATTTGTAATGTGAGGGTTCACCTGAGTAACCGCTTGCTTTAGCGCATCCAGCTCCTGGTAAATCAGATAATCTGCTCCGATTTCACGACAGATTTCCTCATCCGTGCGGTTCGTCGCAATCAGTTCCTGGCGGGTTGGCATATCTATCCCGTACACATTGGGAAAACGCACCGGCGGAGCGGCCGAAGCAAAGTAAATTTTGCGGGCGCCTGCTTCACGTGCCATTTGCACAATCTCCCGGCTGGTGGTACCACGCACAATGGAATCATCAACCAGTAACACGTTTTTACCCCGAAACTCCATTTCGATCGCATTCAGTTTCTGCCGAACTGATTTGCGGCGCAGTTGTTGTCCCGGCATGATAAAGGTTCTGCCTACGTAACGGTTTTTGACAAACCCTTCCCGAAAAGTGATTCCAAGACGGTTAGCAAGCTGCATGGCACTGGGACGGCTGGATTCCGGAATGGGTATAACAACATCGATATCCAGATGGCGCATGCAGGAACTGATTTTATCCGCCAGGTTGATCCCCATGTTCAGGCGGGTTTCATAGACTGAAATTCCATCCAGCATGGAATCAGGACGAGCCAGGTAAACATACTCAAAAATACAGGGGTTTAAACTCGGTTGAGCCGCACACTGATAATTGTAAAAATGCCCCTCCATATCTATGAAAACTGCTTCTCCAGGTGCAACGTCCCGGATCAGGCGAAAACCCAGTGTATCCAGCGCCACACTTTCGGAGGCGACCATGTATTCAATCCCAGCATCTGTTT
>JACTML010000079.1 GCA_014584635.1 Nitrosomonas eutropha
TTGATTACCTGTTTCTATCCGCGATACAACTTCTTCTTGGAATCTGTTCACTATCTTACTGAAGGGCGCATTACGGCGTTAACATTGAACCTAGAGTGCTCACATACTGCGGGCATGCTTCGTTTTTTTGCCGATTTTTGCCTTGAACTGACTGCCGCGCTAACGTTTTGCAGCGGTTCCCTGGTATTGCCTCCCTTAGTTGTCTTGAACAGGTTTTCACCCAGATCCGGGTATTTCAAATTCTTGACTGCAGTTTCTCAATTTAATTTGGGCATCAGTAAAAGTGTTTTTTGAATGGGTAGTTGATCCTGCTGCGTGGGCGGGTCTGGCAACACTGGTTATCCTGGAAATTGTATTGGGGATTGATAATCTCGTTTTTATCGCGATCCTGGCGGATAAACTCCCATCGAATCAGCGTGAAAGGGCGCGTATCGTCGGCTTATCTCTGGCGCTGGTCATGCGCCTCATTCTGCTTGCCTCTATTTCCTGGGTCATTACGTTGACCACGCCGCTGCTGACGGTTTTTGATATTGAGCTGTCCTGGCGAAATATCATTCTTCTATTTGGGGGTGTATTCCTGCTTTTTAAGGGAACGATGGAGCTGCACGAACGGCTGGAAGGGCATTCCGGGCAGAAAGAGGGCAAGCATGTGCACGCTGTATTCTGGCAGGTCATTGTCCAGATTATTGTGCTGGATGCGGTGTTTTCGCTGGATAGCATGATTACGGCAGTAGGGATGGTGGAGCATCTTGCGGTCATGATGATTGCTGTCATCATTGCGGTCGGGGTCATGATGGCTTCTTCCGGGCCGTTGATGACCTTTGTTTCGAAACATCCCACCGTTGTGATTTTGTGCCTGGGTTTTTTGATGATGATCGGTTTCTCGCTCGTGATTGAAGGCTTTAATTACCATGTTCCTAAAGGATATCTTTACGCAGCGATCAGTTTTTCGATTCTGATTGAAGCGTTTAACCAGCTCGCTCGACATAACAAGGAAAAATTTATTACCACCGGAGATTTGCGTGATCGTACCGCCGAAGCAGTATTGCGATTGCTGGGCGGGAAAAGGGGAGAGGTTGGGCTGGGTGAGACTGCGGAAGTGATAGCACAGCAGGTTGCCAAGAATGATCTGTTTGCCCGCGAAGAAAAAGAAATGATTGAAGGTGTGCTGACGCTGGCTGAGCGTCCTGCCATGTCAATTATGACGCCGCGTACCGACATTGACTGGTTGGATCTGGAAGATACCAATGAAATGATCCGGTTGAAAATAATTGAGAGCGGCCACTCTCGTTTTCTGTTGTCGCGCGGTAGTGTGGATGAATTCGTGGGGGCTGCTTTTGCCAAGGATTTGCTGCGCGATATACTGGAGGAGGGAAAGATCAACCTGGAAAAGTCATTGCGCCATCCAATTGTGGTGCACGAACGCGTTCCCGTGATCAAGCTGATGGAACAATTGCGTGATCAGCCGTTGCAGTTGGCGGTTATCGTGGAAGAATACGGTTCGGTTGAAGGAATTGTGACACCGGCGGATATTCTGGAGGCAATTGCTGGTGAATTTCTGGATGCAGATGAAGAAAAAATGGTGGCAGAGCAGCAGGAGGATGGCTCATGGCTGATGGATGGGTGGATCAGTATCCGCAAGGTATCCAATTTGCTGGAACATGATCTGGTTGATGATGCTGAACGTTATTCCACGCTGGGTGGTTATCTGCTCTGGCAACTGGGTGATATTCCAGCTGTGGGCGAGCAAATTACAGTGGATGATCTGGTTTTCGAAATTATTTCAGTCAACCGGCACAATATCGGTAAAGTGCGCGTTTATCGTATATCGTCTGAAAGCGAATGAGAATGGTCAGAAGATTGCTCGGCCAGTCGATAATGAAAAAACAGGCGCTTGTTTTTCGTTAATTTGTATTTGTCGAAATTTTTTACACTATGTGCAAACCTGTTTTTTTGCCGCAACACCTCAATAGTCGGCTCAAAAAATTTCGCTTGTCGATAATTAGTTATCTTCGAAATAAGGGTGTCATTATTTTCTGGCAAGGTTTTTGCTTGTTAAGTTATTAATAATATTCAGGCAGAAGAGAAATATGCACATTTTCAGGAAATGGCAATGGGTTGTGTTGAGTTATTTAACATTGCATGTTGCTGTTGCTTACAGTGGCGAAGTTTCTTTACGCGGGATAACCGCAAGTACCGCGAACAGCGTTGATATATTAGTGCAGCAGGCTCGCCAGTACGAACATGGCGAAAGTGTGCCGCTGGATAGGGAAAAAGCGGCTGATCTGTACTGTCAGGCAGCCAGGCTGGGTTCAGCAGAAGGACAGTACGCACTGGGATGGATGTACGCCAATGGGCGCGGTGTTGAGCGCAATGACGGTACGGCTGCCAGCCTGTTCGGGATGGCCGCTGTCCAGGGGCACGATTATGCACAGAAAATGCTGAAGCTGATGCCTTTGCCTGCTGATTCCCAGAAACGATTACCAGGTTGCCTGAAAAAAAACAGCTCTATCCCTTCTGGCGCAATGTCGGGTCAATATCGGGTTGATCAAACCATATCAGCACTCGTGGAAAAGCTGGCGCCGCAGTATGAAATAGACCCTGGCCTTGTGCTGGCGGTTATTTCAGTTGAATCCGGGTTTAATACACAGGCAGTTTCATCCAAAAATGCACAGGGACTGATGCAGCTTATTCCGGAAACAGCTGAAAGATTTCAGGTTAAGAATGCGTTTGATGCGGAAGACAATATCAGGGGCGGCATGGCTTATCTCAGATGGCTGCTTGCTTTCTTTAAGGGAGATGTAGCACTGGTTGCAGCGGCATACAATGCCGGCGAGGGCGCAGTCGAGAAATATCGTGGTGTTCCGCCTTATCCTGAAACTGTAAAATATGTCGACAAAATCCTGTCGCGCTACAATAAAACCACTCATCCGTTCCAGCCCGGTGTGGTTAGCAGAACTTCCTTTATTTTTACCTCGGCGGCAGCAGCACAATAACCCCCCAATTTCTGCTTGAGCGTCATTTATAAAGCAGGCGGAGGCGTGACTTCTTCCAGGTTTTTTTCTTTAAATTCACATAAATCCACAATCAGACATTGCCGGCATAGGGGTTTTCTGGCCTTGCAGATATACCGCCCATGCAGAATCAGCCAGTGATGAGCGTCCTGACGGAACGCTCCGGGAACAACTTTGAGTAACTTTTGCTCAACTTCCAGTACGTTTTTGCCGGGAGCAATACCGGTGCGATTAGCTACGCGAAAAATATGCGTATCTACCGCGATGGTAGGTTCACCAAAGGCAGTATTCAGAATGACATTGGCGGTTTTCCGGCCAACGCCCGGCAGTTTTTCCAGCTCTTCCCGGGTGCGGGGAACTGTTCCATGATGCTGTTCGATGAGCAGCTGGCAGGTGGCAAGAATATTTCTGGTTTTAGTACGAAACAGCCCAATGCGCTGGATGAATGAACTGAGGCCGGTTTCACCCAGTTGCAGAATTTTTTCTGGTGTACCAGCTGCTGGAAACAGCTTGCGCGTAGCCAGATTGACACTTTT